>CANJXV010000061.1 GCA_947478935.1 Comamonadaceae bacterium | reverse complement strand
TAAAAGCCGATAGCCGCGCCATCGGAGCGCGGGTCGGAGCCGCCGTAGCGCATGCCCGATTGCGGATCGATCATGATGCCGTGGGCGTGGCCGGCGAACTCGTTCCAGTCGCCCCAGCGGTTGAGCAAGTGGCCACGCCGGTCCAGTTCGGCGATGGTCTCTGCAGGGAAACGCGCCTCGATGTGCAGCGTGTCGCGCGACTCCAGCAGACCAAAGCGGCCGGACAACCAACGCGGTGCTTCCAGCGCTTCTTGGATGTCGCAGCCGTAATCAATCAGGTTGATATAGGTTTGCAAATGGATTTGCGGCTGACCGTCGGCGCCCATACAGCCGACCACGCCCCAGAGCTTGTCGTCTTTGAAGGCGATGGACGCAATCAAGGTGTGCAGCGGCGTCTTGTCCGGTTGCAGGTGGTTGGGGTGGGTCGGGTCCAGGTTGAAATAAGCGCTGCGATTTTGCAGCACGACGCCGGTATTGCCCGCGACCACGCCCGAGCCAAACACGCCGTACAGGCTGTGAATGAGCGCCACGGCATTGCCTTCAGCGTCTACGGTGGCGATAAACACGGTGTCGCCGCTCAGGCTGCCATAAGAAGGCACTTTGTCCCAGGGTAAGGCGCGCGCGGGATCCATCAAGCTGCGCCGCTCATCGGCGTAGGCTTTGGAAATCAGGCGTTCCATGGGTACGTCGGCAAATGCCGGATCAGCCAGGTGACGGTCACGGTCGTGGTAAGCGATCTGCTTGGACTGCACCAGCAAATGCACATGGTCGGCACCCAGGTGCGCTCTTTTGTGCAGCTCCAAGGGCTCCAGCAGGTTCAGCATTTCCAGCACGGTAAAGCCCTGGGTGGGGGCCGGTGTCTCAAAAATCTTGACGCCCCGGTAGGTTCCGCTAATGGGCTCGCCCCAGCGTGCAGTCTGCGCGGCCAAGTCGGCCTCGGTGAACAAGCCACCTTTTTCTTTGGAAAAGCGGGCCAGTTCGCGCCCTACTTCGCCTTCGTAAAAACCGGCGCGTCCGCGTTCGGCAATGGCTTGCAAGGTCTTAGCCAGGCCGGGGTTGCGCAAAAGCGCTCCGGGGCGCGGGGTTTTGCCGTCGGGCATAAAGATGGCCATGGTCTCGGCGTGGGGCGCCAAGTCTTTGGCGGTGGCGTCGATAAAGCCGGACAAGCGCTTTGTTACTGGAAAGCCATCGCGCGCATAGCCGATGGCGCTTTGTAAGTTGCGCGCCAACGTCAGCTTGCCATAGGCGGCGTGTGCCTCGGCCCAGCTAGCCACCGCGCCGGGCGTGGTCGTCGTGGCGGGCAGGATGCCGCGAAACGGGATTTCGCTATGCCCTTGGCTTTTATACCAGTCCACCGTGGCGCTGGCTGCGGCACGCCCGCCACCGTCCAGATATCGCACGGCTTTGGTTTTAGCGTCATAAACCAGCCAAAAGGCATCGCCGCCCACGCCCGTCATGTGTGGGTAGAGAACAGCCAAAGCGGCGGTGGTGGCGATGGCCGCATCCACTGCCGAGCCGCCGGCGCGAAGCACGTCCGCGCCCGCTGCGGAAGCCAAAGAATGCGGGCAGGTGACCATGCAAGACGGCCCCATGGTGACGGGACGGCCGGTATTGATTTTCATAAGCGGTGGGGGGGGTTTAGTTGTAGTTGGTGGCCCAAGGCGCCCGCAAAGGCAGGTGCCGGGGTGGGGATTATCGGGGTAACCAACGCGGCAGCCCTATCCCCAAACCAGGTCCAAGCGTTCAAGGCCATGAAAGTGGTAAACATCTTTCACCATGGGCCGCTGCGCTAAGCGCAAGCCAGGCAAGCGGGCAAAGAGGATGGGCAGCGCAATTTGCAACTCCAGACGCGCCAGCGGAGCGCCTATGCAAAAGTGGATACCCGCGCCAAATGACAGGTTGGCGCCCTGGTTGCGCTGCGGCATAAAGCGCAGGGGGTCGGTAAATTGCAGCGGGTCCAGGTTGGCGGCGGCCAGGATGAGGCCAATACTTTTGCCTTTTTTGATGTGCACACCTTCGGCCAGTTGCACATCTTGCAGCGCATAGCGCGAAAAAATATGCACTGGCGCGCAGATGCGCAAGCATTCTTCCACGGTAGCAAGGGTTGCGGCTTCGTCGGCAAACAAGGTGGCCGGGTCCAGCCCGCTGTCCAAAATAGTGGTGACGGCGTTACCCATCTGATGCACCGTGGCTTCATGGCCGGCGTTGAGCAGCACGATGATGGTGGAGACCAGTTCATCGTCCGTCATGGGCTTGCTAACACGGTCGCTGCGGATCATGCTGCTGATCAGGTCGTCTTGCGGCTGGCTGCGGCGCTGGGCGATCAGCCCGCGCACATAGGCGGCAAATTCGCCTGCCGCCTGATTGGCGGCCAGCTCGTCTGCCTTGATGCGGCCAAACATATACATGCGCACATAGTCGTGCGACCAGCGCAATAGTTGTGGCCCCATGGCCTCGGGCACACCCAGCAGGCGCGCGATGATGGTGACGGGGATGATGTCGGCAAAGGCGCTAAGCAATTCGGCATGGCCCTGCGTCGCAAAGCCGTCGATCAGCGAATGTGCCAGCGTGGCGATTTGCGGACGAAAGCGTTCTATCTGCCCAGACACAAAAGCGCGGTTGACCATGGTGCGTAAGCGCGTGTGCTCGGGTGGCTCCAGCGACAGCAGCGACCATTGCTCGGCCTGGTCAAAGTCGCGCAGATGCGGCGCGGGGTCGGGCAGACCCAGTTCCTGGCGCGTGGCCACATGCAGTATCTGCCGCCCAAAGCGCTTGTCGCGCAAGAGGCTGTTGACCTGTGCATAGCCGCAACAAAACCACTGCGCCTGTTCCTCCCAATAAAACAGCGGGCACTCTGCGTGCAAGGCGGTGTAAGCCGCGTTAGGCGCGCGGTAAAAAGCAGGGTCGCGCGCGTTGAGCGACACGCGGCGGGTAGCTGCATCTATGCGAAGGTAGGGAAGTTGCATGAAGGCGGGAAGGCCGAGCGTGCGTACTGTGTAGAGCGCTATTTAGAAGTGAATCACCGTGCGGATGGACTTGCCTTCATGCATCAAATCAAAAGCCTCATTGATCCGCTCCAGCGGCATGGTGTGGGTAACAAAAGGATCTAGCGCGATTTCACCGCGCATGGCTTGCTCGACCATACCGGGCAATTGGGTGCGGCCTTTGACGCCGCCAAAAGCGCTACCCCGCCAGACGCGACCCGTAACCAGTTGAAAGGGGCGGGTGCTGATTTCTTGGCCCGCACCGGCCACGCCGATGATGATGCTCTCGCCCCAGCCTTTGTGGCAGCACTCCAGTGCGGCGCGCATAACTTGCACATTGCCGATGCACTCAAAGCTGAAGTCCACTCCGCCATCGGTCATCTCCACGATGACATCTTGAATCGGCTTGTCAAATTCGCGCGGGTTAATGCAGTCGGTCGCGCCCATAACGCGGGCCAGATCAAACTTGCCAGGGTTGGTGTCTATGCCGATGATGCGCCCTGCCCCAGCCAGACGCGCACCTTGCACAACCGCCAGACCGATGCCGCCCAAGCCGAACACCGCCACGGTGTCGCCGGCCTTGACTTTCGCCGTATTACTCACCGCGCCCAAGCCAGTAGTTACGCCGCAGCCCAGCAGGCAAACTTTTTGCGGATCCGCTGCGGGGTTGATTTTGGCGAGGGACACTTCGGCCACCACGGTGTATTCGCTAAAGGTGCTAGTGCCCATGTAATGGAACAGCGGCTGGCCCTGGTAGCTCAGGCGCGAGGTGCCATCGGGCATGAGGCCCTTGCCCTGCGTAGCGCGCACTGCCTGGCACAAATTGGTTTTGCCGGATAAACAAAATTTGCACAGGCGGCATTCGGCGGTGTACAGCGGAATCACGTGGTCGCCGGGCGCCACGCTGGTGACGCCCTCGCCCACTTCCACCACGATGCCCGCGCCCTCGTGACCGAGCACTGCGGGGAACAAACCTTCAGGGTCATCGCCAGACAAGGTGTAGGCGTCGGTATGGCACACGCCAGTGTGGGTGATACGCACCAGCACCTCTCCTTTACGCGGCGGCGCGACATCAATCTCCACCACTTGTAGAGGCTGCTTCGCCCCAAAGGCCACTGCGGCGCGTGATTTCATATTCGTCTCCTGTAAGGGGATGGAATATAGCCGCAAGGGCCCTGGCACTACACAGCCGCCAGCGCCTGATTCAAGTCATCTTTCAAGTCGTCAATAGGTTCAATGCCTACGCACAAGCGCACCGTGTCTTCACTGACGCCAGACTGGACCAACTCTTCGGGCGACAACTGACGGTGCGTGGTCGAGGCAGGATGGGTAGCCAGCGAGCGCACGTCACCAATGTTGACCAGGCGGGTAAAGATCTGGATCGCGTAGGTAATGGCTGATTGGCCCGATGCCACTGCCAGCGCAGCGATTCCACCTTCCAACGCTGCGACCCGCTCCTCCAGCACCGATTGCGTAGGATTCATGATGCGCGTGTAGATATTGCCCGCCACTTTCAAGTCAAACAAGTCCGCACCGTGCTGGGCACTGTCAAAAGCATACGCTACGGTCTGGTAAATCGGTGGAACCACCGCTTTGGTCACTGGATCAGGCTTGTAGCCGGCGTGTACTGCCAGAGTTTCGATTTTCATGGTGTCTCCTTGGGTTGAATAAATCAGGCTAGGGGCGGCATGCAAGCAGGCACAAACTGGGTAGACCAAGTTAAATCGGGGACCCATTTCCCTGGCAAAGCGACCTAGCGCGATCCTCGGTTTTTCGAATGAAAGCCAAGAACTGTTTTGGCCTAAGTTCATAACCAGGAGTTGGAAGGCAAAAAATGCCTTGCCCCAGCAACGTGCGCACGTGATCGTTCAAAAACCGCCCTTTCGGGTCCAGCTTTCGACGCAAGGCGCGAAAATTCTTGGCGCGGATAGAGCGCCGCCGTATAACGTCCACAACAAGCGCGGCTCCGAGCGGGCGCGGCGCATAATGGATTGCTGCCACCGGACTGCCCCGGCCGGGCCCTCTTAGAAAGCCTGCCCACGCCCATGATTGCCCTGCTCGAATCCCGCACCGCCGGTCTGTACGGCAAAGCCAGCTGGTTACCCAATATCGTGGCCGGTGTGGTGGTGGGGGTGGTGGCCTTGCCGCTGGCCATGGCTTTTGCCATTGCATCGGGCGCGCGGCCCGAGCAAGGCATTTATACCGCCATCGTGGCCGGCATTTTGGTCAGCGTCCTGGGCGGCAGCCGGGTGCAGATTGCCGGTCCGACGGGTGCCTTCATCGCCATCTTGAGCAGCATCACCGCAACGCATGGCATCGTCGGTTTGCAAATAGCCACGCTGATGGCCGGGGTGATGCTGGCGCTGATGGGCTTGCTGCGTTTGGGCGGTGTGATCAAGTTCATTCCCGCGCCGGTGATTGCCGGGTTTACTACGGGCATTGGCGTGATTATTTTCGTAGGGCAGTGGAAGTATTTTTTCGGACTACCTGCTACACAAGGCATCCACTTCCATGAAAAGTTGGCAGCCCTGGTGCAGGTCTTGCCGCAGTGGCATACGGCCACGTTGGGCTTGTCACTGCTTAGCCTAGCGCTGGTGCTTTATGCCCCCAAACTCCTACGCATGCAGCGCGTGCCCGGACCCTTGGTAGCCATGGTTGTGGCCACGGTGTTGCAAGGCATTTTTAGGTGGGATGGTGTAGCCACCATAGGCAGCGCCTTTGGGGGCATCCCGCAAGGTCTGCCTAGTTTGCAATGGCCCACCCTCACATCGGCAGGCCTGATTCCACTTATAGGACCTGCTGTATCGATCGCCTTGTTGGGGGCCATTGAATCGTTACTGTCCGCCGTGGTGGCCGACGGCATGGCCGGGCTGACGCACGACTCCAACCAAGAGCTGATCGGCCAAGGCATCGCCAACATCGTCGCCCCCCTGTTTGGCGGCTTTGCAGCCACCGGCGCCATCGCCCGCACCGCCACCAATATCCGCAACGGCGGCACCAACCCGGTGGCCGGTATCACCCACAGCGTCACGCTGATAGCCACCCTGCTGTTTTTGGCGCCGCTGGCCGGACAAATTCCCTTGGGCGCGCTGGCGGCTATCTTGTTTGTGGTGGCCTACAACATGAGCGATCTGAAACACTTTTTTCACTTCGTCCGCAGCCCCTCGCGCCCAGAGGTGATGGTGGTGCTAGTGACTTTCGCGCTGACGGTATTGGTTGATCTGGTAGCCGCCGTTTTGGTTGGCGTGGCGCTAGCGCTGGTATTGCGCCGTTGGGCCAAAGGCTGAGCGGGCCGCGGTAGTGCCTCGCACTTCACGCGCCAGTTACCAAACCTGTCTTCTTGCAATTCCCGCAAGAACAGGCATTTTCTCAATGCGGCTTTGCCGCATAGCGAGCATGCGCAGCGCACGCACAAACTTTAAGCCACCTTCAAGCGCGCCCCTACCAACTCCGTCGCCAGCAGCAGCCGCTCTGGCGCACTAAAGCAAAGAAAACGCTTGTTGGTGGCGCGGCCAATGGCGCAAAGGTTCAGGCGCTGCGCCACCTGGTGACCCATTTGGGTAATGCCGCTGCGCGAGATGACGACTGGCACGCCCATTTGGGCGGACTTGATGATCATTTCGCTGGTCAGACGGCCAGTGGTGTAAAACACTTTGTCATGCGCGCTCATGCCGGTACGCGCGCCTTGCACAGTACTTTCGTTCGGCTGCATGGACATCCAACCGGCGATGGCGTCTAGCGCGTTGTGGCGGCCCACGTCTTCTACAAACATCAGCATACGCTCGCCCTGAAATAGCGCGCAGCCGTGTACCGAGCCGGCAGTTTTGTAGATGCTGTCGTTCAAGCGGATGGTGTTGACGATGCCATACAGCTGACTTTGGGTAATGGTGGCCGGAGGCAGTTGGATGCTGTCAATGTCAGCCATCAGATCGCCAAACACACTGCCCTGCCCGCAGCCAGTGGTGACTACCCGTTTGGCGGTTCTTTTCTCAATATTGACAATGCCTTTGAAGGTCTTCACCGCCGCAGCGCCGACTTCCCAATCGACGGTAATGGACTCCACTTCCTGCGCCGACGCGACCAGGCGCTGGTTGAGCAAATAGCCCAGCACTAACCATTCGGGCTGGGCGCCTAGGGTCATCAGGGTGACGATTTCGCGCTTGTCAACGTACACCGTCAGCGCTCGCTCGGCGGGGATTTGCAGGCTTTGCGTTTCGCCGGATTCATTGATCACGTCAATCGCCCGCGTCACCGCCACTTGGGCGCGGCTCAAGCGGGGCAAGCTAGGCGTGAGAGGAATGCGAGGTAATGTCTGCATGGTCACGCAGTGGCCTCTGCCACGGGGTCATTGACACCAAAGCCCGCATTCTCGCGCGTGCTGCCGCCTTTGCGCACGGCCACCGCGCAGTACTTGAACTCAGGAATTTTGCCCACCGGGTCTAGTGCGGAATTGGTAAGCTCATTGGCTGCGGCCTCGTAGTAGGCAAAGGGCACAAACACTGCACCTTGTGGCGTGCCGTCGTCGCGGCGCACATGCAGCGCTACTTCGCCGCGGCGCGACGCGATGGTGATGATGTCGCCTGCCTCCATTGCCAGCATCTTGAGGTCTGCACCGCACATTGACGCGGTCGCCATGGGCTCAATGGCGTCCAGCACCTTGGCACGGCGCGTCATGCTCCCGGTGTGCCAATGTTCCAGTTGGCGACCGGTGATCAGCACAAAGGGGTAAGCCGCATCTGGCCGCTCATTAGCGGGGATGATGTCGGCGGGCACCAGTTTGACTCGGCCACTGGAGGTGGGGAAGCTGTCGATGAACACGGTCGTCGTTCCGGGGTCGTCTTCGCTCAGGCAGGGGTAGGTGACACTGGATTCACGCTGCAGCCGATCCCAGGTGATGCCGGAAATGGCGGCGTGCATAGCGCGGCGCATTTCGTCATAGACGGCGGCCACGCCATCGTGCGCGCCCTGGTAATCCCAGGGCAAACCGATGCGCTTGGCCAGGTCTTGCAATATCCACAAATCAGCGCGCGCCTCGCCGGGCGGGTTCAAGGCTTGTTTACCCAATTGCACCATGCGGTCGGTGTTGCTCACCGTGCCGGTTTTTTCAGGCCAGGCAGTGGCGGGCAAAACAACGTCAGCCAACCAGGCGGTTTCGGTCATGAAAATATCTTGCACCACCAAGTGCTCCAGGCTGGCCAATGCGTGGCGCGCGTGGTTCAGGTCTGGGTCGCTCATGGCCGGGTTTTCGCCCATGATGTACATACCGCGAATTTTGTGTGGATCGCTGTCCTCCACAAGGGCTTTGCGCATGATCTCGACCACGGTATAGCCGGGTTTGTCGTCTAGCTTGGTGCCCCAAAAATCTTCAAACCAAGCATGCGCATCGGCGTTGTCCACGCGCTGGTAGTTGGGGAACATCATGGGTATCAGGCCAGCATCGGACGCGCCCTGCACATTGTTCTGGCCACGCAAGGGGTGCAGGCCCGAGCCGGGTTTGCCGATCTGGCCCGTAACGCTGACCAAGGCAATCAAGCAGCGTGCGTTGTCGGTGCCGTGCACATGTTGGCTGATGCCCATCCCCCACAAAATCATGGCGCCTTTGGCTTTGGCGAACGCACGCGCCACTTCGCGCAGCGTCTGCGCCGGGATGCCGCAAATCGGCGCCATGGCCTCAGGGCTATAGCCTTTTACGTTATCGCGCAGTGCTTCGTAATTGCTAGTGCGGTTAGCGATAAAGGTTTCGTCAACCAAGCCCTCTTCAATCACGGTGTGTATGAGCGCATTGAGCATGGCCACATCGGTATCTGCCTTGAACTGCAAGGTGCGCCAAGCGTGTTGGCCGATGTCGGTGATACGCGGATCGGCGAGCACAATTTTGGCGCCGCGCTTGGCGGCATTTTTCATCCAGGTGGCGGCCACGGGATGGTTGGACGTGGGGTTGGAGCCAATGATGAAAATCAGATCCGCGTGCTCTACATCATTGACCTGGTTACTCACAGCGCCCGAGCCTACGCCTTCGAGCAAAGCGGCCACGCTGGATGCATGGCACAAGCGGGTGCAATGGTCCACATTGTTGCTACCAAAGCCGGTACGCACCAGTTTTTGGAACAAATACGCTTCTTCGTTACTGCCCTTGGCCGAGCCAAAACCGGCCAGCGATTTGGGCCCATGCGTATCACGCAACCCTTTCAGACCACCGGCAGCCAGCGCCATCGCTTCTTCCCACGTAGCTTCGCGGAACACGTCGGACCAATCGGCCGTATCGCGGTTGAGGTGGTTGATCTGCTCCGGGTCTTTGCCCACGCCGGTTTTGCGAATCAGCGGCACCGTCAGGCGTTGCGGGCTTGCCGCATAGTCAAAACCAAAGCGGCCTTTCACGCACAAGCGGCTGTGGTTAGCCGGCCCGTCGCGCCCTTCCACGCTGACGATGAGGTTGTCTTTCACGTTGTAGGTCAGCAAGCAACCGACGCCGCAAAACGGACATACCGAGTCCACTTTTTTGTCCACTACCTGGCTGCCCACTTGCGTCTTGGGCATCAGCGCGCCGGTGGGGCAGGCTTGCACGCATTCGCCGCAAGCGACGCAGGAGCTGTCGCCCATCGGGTCATGCAAGTCAAACACGATTTCACTGTGCGAGCCACGCATGGCGTAGCCAATGACGTCATTCACCTGCTCTTCGCGGCAGGCACGGACGCAGCGATTGCATTGAATGCAAGCATCCAGATTGACAGCCATCGCGGGATGCGACATATCGGACTTAGGCTGCTCGCGGCGAATTGCTTTCAGTGCCGGGCGTACGCTTACGTTCATGCGCTCTGCCCAAAGGCTTAGCTCTCCGTGCTGGCCAAAGTTTTGTGCTCTCGCCTCTGCCACGGCGGCGCCAGAAGCAGCAGCAGCGCCAGAAATACCCGAGCCAGAACCATATGCGTCATTCCACTTGTATCCCACATCCGGCATATCGGATAGCAGCATCTCCAGCACCATCTTCTGGCTCTTGAGCGCCCGCTCACTCTGGGCATGCACTTCCATCCCTTCGGTGGCACTGCGGCAGCAGCTAGGTGCTAGGGTGCGCTCGCCTTTGATCTCGACCACGCAGGCGCGGCAATTGCCGTCGGCGCGGTAACCCTCTTTGTAGCAAAGGTGCGCAATATCCACCCCGTGGCGCTTGGCGGCTTTGAAAATAGTTTCGCCCTCAAAGGCGTGGATGGTTTGCGCATCGAGCTTGAACTCGATGGTTTTGAGCGTCACTTCAGACCGCTTCGTAGGTGCATTCATATCAGGCCACCTCTTGGGGGAAATATTTTTGAACGCAGCGCACCGGGTTGGGCGCTGCCTGCCCGAGGCCGCAAATCGAAGCGTCGGTCATCACGATGTTGAGATCTTCCAGCGTCTCGTGGTCCCAGTGTGCCGCTTGCATCAAGGTGGCAGCTTTGTCGGTACCGACGCGACAGGGTGTGCACTGGCCGCAACTTTCGTGTGCGAAAAAGCGCATCATGTTGAGCGCTGCATCGCACGCCTTGTCTGTATGGCCCAGCACGATGACCGCAGCCGAGCCGATAAAGCAACCATAAGGCTGCAAGGTGTCAAAGTCCAGCGGGATGTCGGCCATGCTGGCGGGCAATATGCCGCCCGATGCGCCGCCGGGCAAGTAGGCGTAAAGGTTGTGCCCATCGGCCATGCCGCCGCAATATTCATCGACCAATTCACGCAGACTGATACCGGCAGGTGCCAGCTTCACGCCGGGGTGCTTGACGCGGCCACTGACGCTAAAGCTGCGCAAACCTTTACGCCCATTGCGCCCGAAGCTGCTAAACCACTGCGGGCCTTTTTGCACGATGTCGCGCACCCAATACAAGGTCTCGAAGTTGTGTTCCAGCGTGGGGCGACCAAACAAGCCTACTTGCGCTATATAAGGCGGGCGCATACGTGGCTCGCCCCGCTTGCCTTCGATGCTTTCAATCATGGCCGACTCTTCGCCACAGAT
>CANJXV010000060.1 GCA_947478935.1 Comamonadaceae bacterium | reverse complement strand
CGTTGCAAGCGCTCTTCCAGGCGTTTGATTTGCTCGGCCTGACGACGCTGCGCCTCATTCATATCGCGACCGAGCTGTTCGCCTTGACCTCGGATCTTGGCGGCCTCGCCATTGGTCGCCTCCCATTGGTTCTGCAAGTCCAGCAATCCACGGCGCAAGCTGCCGATTTCCTCGGCCTGGCGCCTAGATTCATCCAGTAATTTTTGGTCAGTCTCACGACGCAAGGCTTCTATGCGCTGGCGCAAATCCAGGATCGCGCGGCGTGCCTCGTCATCGTCGAAAATGCCGGCCGTCGCTGCGCCCGTGCACAACAAAAAGGCCGCAGCGGCCAACACGCTACGTTGAGAACGGCCCGTCATCAAAGTTTTCATACTTACCGCATAACCATTTCAACGCGACGATTTTTTTCCATCGCCATCTCACTGTCGCCGGTAACAGCAGGCTTTTCTTTACCAAAGCTCACCGACTCCATCTGCGTTTCAGCAACCCCCAACAATGACAGAGCCTTACGCACCGCATCCGCACGCTTTTGCCCTAGCGCTAGGTTGTATTCGCGGCCGCCGCGCTCATCGGTATGCCCTTCAATACTGACACGCTGATTCTTATTCGCCTTGAGGCTGCGCGCATGGATCTCGATCATCACCTGGTATTCCGGGCGGATGGCAAAACTATCAAATTCAAAATAAATGGTCCGGGCACCTGCGCCAGTCAATGCATCGGTAGTGCTACCCTGACCAGTGCCTGAGCCGCTATTTACGCCATTGGTCTTATCCAGAGTGGTAACGGCAGATTTTTTGTCGCCCGCCGCTGAGGTGGTCGCAGGCGTCAGCGTTTTCATTGGTGTGCTTGCCTGCCCCGATTTGTCCTCCACACCAACGTCATTCAGCTTCACGGGTGAACTACACGCAGCCAACGTCCCAACAATAATTGCCATTACGGCCCACTTATACATATAGCACTCCTTAATAAAAAAACACGCGGCAATAAGCCGTTCTAGGGATTGATAAGCGGACCCCAGTCAGGCTCCCGCAAATCGCCGCTTTGACCTGCTAGACGCGCCTTGACTTTGCCGTCAATCGTGGTTGTCATCAGGGCCTCACGGCCTTGCTGCTGTGTGGCATAAATAATCATCCTGCCGTTGGGCGCAAAGCTCGGATTTTCATCAGCCAGGGTGTCCGTCAATGCTTGTACCTGGCCATTAGCGAGGTCTTGGATGTGCAACTTAAATGAACCGGAAACCCGGGAGATATACGCCAACCACCGTCCGTCCGGACTAAGTGCGGGGGAAATGTTGTAATTGCCTGTAAAGGTAACCCGCTCCGCATTGCCGCCAGTGGTCGATATTTTGTAGATCTGGGGCGAACCACCACGGTCGCTGACAAAGTAAATATGTCGGCCATCGGCGGTGAATACCGGCTCGGTGTCAATTGCAGTCGATGTGGCTAGCCGCTTGGGTTCAGCTCCAGGGGCGTAGACATCGAGTAAAAACAGCTGCGATCCGCCGTCGCGGCTCAGCGTCAAAGCCAAGGTCTTACCGTCGGGTGACCAGGCAGGGGCACTGTTGGAACCCTTGAAATTGGCTACGAGGCGTCGCTTGCCTGAGTCCACGTCATGGATATACACCACAGGTTTGCGCGACTCGAAGGACACATAGGCCAGCTGATTGCCGTTGGGCGCCCAAGAAGGGGAAATAATCGGCTCGGAACTGCGTAAAGCAGACTGCGCACTCTCGCCATCAGAGTCTGCGACCCAAAGATTGAAGATGGCCGCGCTTTTGGTGACATAGGCGATGCGCGTGGCAAAAACACCTTTTTCCCCGGTTAGTTTTTCATACACCGCGTCAGCGATGCGATGCGCAACACGCCGAAGTTCGGCTGCAGTAGCGGGATGGCTCTGCCCACCAAGATCTTGGGCGCGGACGCTGTCCCAAAGCCGAAAGCGCACTTCAAAACGATCATCACCTACACGAATAACGCTTCCGGTGAGCAGGGCATCGGCGCCTTGCTTACGCCAAGCAGCCAGGTCTGGGCGGGCGTTTTCGTCTAGAACTGCCCCCGACGGATCCACGCTACGGAACTGACCGCTACGCTCCAGATCAGCCTGCACAATGGAGGCCAGCTTCTGGGTCATCCCCTCATTCCCCTTGAACCCGGCAATTGCAATTGGGAACTGCGTCAAGCCTGAGCCGGAGACCTCGACCCGGAATTGCGCCAGGGCCTGCGTACCAGCAAACAGCAGTATCAGGCTGAGAAAAATTTTAGTCATACCGCTTCATTATCCCAAATAAACGGTGTCACTCATCGGTTTTTAGATTTAGGGCCTTCGCCACTGCCCCGCAAGAACCTACCGGGGTAGAAAAGCTTATCAAAAAGCTAAGGCACATCGAGTCAAGTTAGGGCGGAGCCTATACTTATCTCCGCTGTTACGCACCCTAACCGGCAGCTTTCACCGCTCACCACTCCAGACCACGGACAAAACCCCAACTTTTTTAGGCGAAAAACAGAAATGCGTCAGATGCTGGAAAAACACGTTCGATTGACAGCGATCTACTTCGTCGCGTTGGCGGTCAGTCTGCCTATCGCCCTTCTCAATATCAGTAAGTTGGTAGCGCTTGTAACGGCACTGATGCTGCTAGTGTCTTCGCGGGCCGATAAGCAAGCACTCGCAGTCCACCGCCTTTGGCCCATGCGTCTGATAGGCGCCGCTTTTGTCTTGTTTTGGATTAGTGCATTCTGGAGCACTGGAAAGACGGCCGAAATCTTTAAATCGGTGGCGCAACATGGTAATTTGCTAATCATTCCCATCATGTATTACCTGGTCCGCAGCGGCAGGGAAGCCACGGTAGCACTTAGCATTTATTTCGTGGGGCAGTTATTTTTGATACTCAGCACATGCGCCCTGTATTTACATGTCCCATTGCCCTGGAAGCTGACTGATGAGGGACAACCCTATGCAGTATTTTCAAGCTACTTAGACCAACCGATCATGACTGCCGTTTTTGCAGCCATCGCCTGGCACCTGCGGGAATTACTTCCGCAAAGAGGGCGCAACTTGTACGCCGGATTAATTATCTGTCTTACATTGGGCGTTATATTTTTTATATTTATCGGTCGCACCGGGCATCTGGTTGGGTTGAGTCTTTTGACGCTAGCGGCGTTTTGGGAAATGCCCCGCCGATTCCGTCCTGCCATAGTGCTGGTTCCGCTCATTATTTCCGTACTGGCCCTCAGTTTTTCTCCGATAGTCGCGGAACGTTTTCTAACCGCTAAATCAGAAATGCAGGTTGCCATCCAACGCGGCAATGCAACCAGCGACCTAACGACCTCCACCGGCATACGTTTGAATTTTTGGGCAAATTCGATTGAAGCCATTAAAAATAGTCCATGGACAGGCTACGGTGCTGGCAGCTGGAATAGCCAATACAACGCAATTCAAAAACGAATCGCTGGGGATTCCTTTGTCGAAGTTTCCGCGAATTCGCACCAAGAGTATTTATTCTGGGGCGTTGAACTGGGCTTGCCTGGCGTGGCACTCTTGTTAGCCATCATTTTTTCCTTTTTTCGGCTTTCTAACATCATGCAAGAGTCCAGTCGTCGGGCTACACAATCAGTGCTGGTCGCGATTGTCATAGCCTGCCTTTTCAATTGCGCGCTATTCGATGCGTATATTGGTGACTATCTGTGCATTGCGCTTGCCTTCGTGATTTGCTATGGACTTAAACCGACGGATAAGCAAACCGAGTCGTCTCCCGACCTCGCCCCAAAAATATGACGACACAGGAGTCAAACGCCTCACAAACGATTACGTATCGTTTGAAAAAGATTTGGCCTTATTTCAAAAGTCCAGGTTACGCCTGGCTACTTACAGCACTTGGAGCTATTGTGATTGCGGGAACCGAGGTGCTTATTCCAGCTCTCATGCAACCGCTTTTGGACAGCGGATTCAAAAAAGGTGCAGTGCCACTTTGGCTGGTACCTGTATGCATTATTTTTATTTTTGCGGCGCGTGGATTAGCCAATTTCGCAGCCCAAATGGCCTTGGCGAAGATAGCTAACTTAGGCCTGCTAAAAATACGTTTGGCTATGTTTTCCAAATTATTACTGGCTGATTTTTCATTATTTAAACAAAAATCTTCCAGCAGCTTATCCAATACGATGGTCTTCGAAGTGCACTCGGGCTCGGTCCTGTTGGTGCAAGCCTTGATGACGACAACCAGAGACACCTTGACGCTGACAGCATTGCTTTGTTACCTGATGTACCTCAACTGGAAGCTCACCTTAATTGTTGGACTGCTTTTTCCAGCGGTCGCATGGGTAATGCAGTCATTGACAAAGCGCCTCTACCGCATCACCAAGTCAGGTCAAGAAGCTACGGATCAGTTGGCCTACGTCATTGAGGAAAATGTGCTCGCACAAAAAGACATACGCCTGTACGCCGCGCAAAATGCGCAGCAGCAACGCTTTGAAAAATTGAGCAACTCCTTAAATCGCCTGTTTATGAAATCCACGGCTGCTGCTGCAGCCATGACACCATTAACCCAACTCGTTTCAGCCGTTGCACTCTCGGCGGTGATCACGGTTGCCATGTTTCAAAGTCAGTCTGATAACAACACCGTCGGGGGGTTTGCTGCCTTTGTCATGGCAATGCTGATGCTCATCGCACCGGTAAAACATTTGTCAGAGGTCGCCAGCCCTCTGACCCGCGGCCTGGCAGCGGTAGAAAAAGGAATTTTCTTGTTGGCCCAGACACCTGATCAGTCGAGCGGACATTATCGAAAGCACCGCGCCAGTGGTGCAATTTCTTTCTCAGATGTCTGTGTAGCTTATGAGCCGGACAAACCCCTGGCCTTAGACCATTTTTCTCTGGAGGTTTCGCCGGGAGAAACGCTTGCACTCGTGGGCAGTTCAGGTGCAGGCAAAACCACGCTTGTCAATTTGCTGCCGAGGTTTATCGAGAGCACAAAAGGGTTGGTGAGTCTGGACGGTGTGCCTTTACAGGAATGGGATCTGACGTCGCTGCGGTCTCAATTCGCATTGGTAAGCCAGCATGTCTTTATGCTCAACGAAAGTATTGCTGAGAACGTTGCATTAGGCGCGCAAGTCGATAAGGAGAAGGTGCTTCAGTGCCTGGAGGCTGCCAATTTAGGTGATTACCTCAGCACTTGCCCACTCGGAATAGAGACTCTGGTAGGTCACAATGGAATGGAATTATCAGGTGGCCAGCGGCAACGGATGGCAATTGCCAGAGCACTTTACAAAGATGCGCCGCTGTTGCTCTTAGACGAGGCCACCTCCGCGTTGGATACCCAATCTGAAAAGCTGGTCCAGCAGGCCCTTCAACGGCTTATGCAAGGCCGCACTACACTCATCATTGCACACCGCTTGTCCACGGTGCAACACGCTGACCGAATCGTCGTCATGCACGAGGGCCGCTGCGTTGAAATAGGGAACCACAATGAATTACTTGCCCTAGGAGGACGCTATGCAAAGCTGTACCAATCAGGGCTGCACGACCAGCCAGTGCCCCTCGGATAGCGCTTGTGCCAAAGTTAATAGGCGCTGGTGCCGCGCCGGTCTTCATAAGCGCTAAAACATTTAAGCGCGAAGAGCGGTAAGCTTGTCCTTCTGCTGACAAGCACACGCGGTAGCAACAATAAGTCATTTGCAGAACCGACATCAGCCCTGCCTCTTCGAGTTGTCGTTGCACTTTGGTAGCCGGCCTGCTGCACCAGTTGTACAGTGTCCCGGTCGAATGCACCATAGGGATAGCAAAAGTGACGCACTGCCTCCTGACTTGGCAAGTCGCGCTCCAAGTCCATCCGAGACTGCATAAGCTGATAACGCTGGCTGACTTCATCCAATTGAGGCAGCTTCAAATGATCACAGGTATGCGAACCCACTTCCTGCCCTTGGTCGATCCATTCGCTGAGTTCTTTGGCGGTCATCAATGGAACTTGCGGAACACCTTGCGCAATATCCCAGGCATTGGTTTGGCCCAGCATGCGGCTCACCGCATAACAGGTGGCGCTAAATCCGTAACGCTGCAGCACCGGCAACGCCAATTCCAGGTTATTGAGGTAACCGTCATCAAATGTAATGCCAAATACTTTCCCCACTGCCTTGCCTTGCAGATAAGGCAGCAGGCCGCTCATAGACAAACCCTGGTATCCCAGCAAGTGCATCAACGCCATTTGTCGCCTAAAAGCTGCCGGACGTACAAGTAAGCCGCGAAACGGCGTGCCGGGGCTGACCTGCTCGCAGATTTGGTGGTACATCAATATCGGAATCTTCATGACAGAGTCCCGCGGCGTTTTAATTGTTCCAGATAAAGAGATCTGTGCTGCACAGCTAATGTTGAGGCATCGCGGGAACTGGCAAACCGCAAAGCCTGATGCGCAAGATCAGCACATAGTTGCGCATCATTCAATAAACGCAGTACAGCGCGGTGCAGCGCTCCGACATCCAAAGGATCCTGCAGCAAAAGCGCATCGACGCCGTCGCGCAACTCACTGCTGATGCCGCAGTATGCGGGGCCGCTAACCACCACCGGCAATGCAAAAGCCATGGCTTCCAGGACCACCATCGCGTAAGTGTCCTCTAATGTCGGGTGAACCAAGCAATCGGCCGCCGCGTAGGCGACTTCCATCGCGCCCACCGCGCCTAGAAAAAAAACGCGGTCGTTCAAGCCTTGCGCGGCACAGAGCTTCCGCATCGCATCAATCTGCTTAGAGGCGCCAGCCACTGCCAGCACCACCGTGGCGGGTAATAACTTAAGGGCTTGCAATACCTGAGGCAAGCCTTTTTTACGCATATCATTTCCTACGAATAACAAGCATTTGGATTGCAGCGGCAAACCCAGCGTTTGTCTCGCAAGCTGTTTATCAGACTCCTGAACCCTGCGTGGCTCAAACACACACACTGGCGTAATTTGCACGAGCGGATTTGAAAGGTGCGGGAAACTTGATTGGAGTGCAGCCCCAAGCCATGGGGACACCACTACACATTGCTTATCAGCCCGGTAACGTGAACGTTCCAAGGCCAAATAACAAAGTAATCGGGGGCTGCTTAACACCTTCATCCACCTTAAGCACCATCGCCAACCGCGCCTGTTTGCAAACAAGCTGTAAGTCACTGGGACAACGTGGACGGTATGGACATCCCCATGCCAGGAGTTTTCATGGGCATGCACGATATCGAAACCGGTCCGGGTCGCGCGCCAGGTCATCCAAGCAAAAAACAAATAATTCAACCAACGCGGTCGCCTTAAGGGCCGGTCAATTCGATGGTAGGTCACACCAGCCACAGGCGGGCCAAACTCCTGAGAAAAGACATGTACTTCATCGGTTTGCGCCAAAGCACGGGCCAGCGTTACCACATAACGCTCGGCGCCTCCCGCAGCATTGTCAAAGCGGCACACCAATAAGGCAATTCGCAGGCGCTTGGCGTTCATTTGAAGTGCTTGCTTCATACGGTTTATAGCAACACAATATCGTATTGCTCCTGCCCCATAGCACCCTCGGCTTGCAGCGATACGGGTTTGCCGATGAACTCGCTCAGACCCGCCAAATGCTGGCTTTCTTCGTCCAGCAAAAGGTCTATCACCTGCGGCGCTGCTACCACGCGAAACTCCTGCGGGTTGAATTGACGCGCTTCGCGCAGAATTTCCCTAAAGATGTCATAGGCCACGCTGCGAGCGGTTTTGACGATGCCCTTACCAAGACAAGATGGGCAGGGTTCGCACAGCATATGGGCCAACGATTCGCGCGTGCGCTTACGCGTTAGCTCCACCAAACCCAGTTGCGAAAACCCCCCTGCCATGGTTTTGACCCGGTCGCGTGATAACTGTTTGCGAAATTCGGCCAGCACCGATTCACGGTGCTCCTCGCGCGCCATATCGATAAAGTCGGCCACGATGATTCCACCCAAATTGCGCAAACGCAGTTGCCGCGCTAGGGCTTGGGCCGCCTCCAAATTAGTTTTAAAAATCGTATCGTCAAAATTGCGAGCGCCTACATAGCCGCCGGTGTTTACATCCACGGTGGTCAGCGCCTCGGTCTGGTCCACGATCAAATAGCCACCGGACTTCAAATCTACCCGCCGGCCCAGCGCCTTGGCAATTTCCTCATCCACTGAATACAAATCAAAAATCGGACGCTCGCCTTTGTAGTGCTGCAACTTCTTGGCCGCTTGCGGCATGAACTCAGTGCCAAAAGCATGTAAAAGTTCAAACTGCTCGCGCGAATCAACGCGTATGGTTTGGGTGACCTCACCCACCAAATCGCGCAGGACGCGCTGCAGCAAATTCAAGTCCTGGTGCAACAGGCTGGGCGGCGGCAAGCGCTGACCGGCTTCTTTGATGCGGGCCCAGGCTTTACGCAAATAGGCGATGTCATCGGCAATCTCGGCGTCGCTGGCATCTTCGGCATTGGTGCGCAAAATAAAGCCGCCACCGGCCTCACCCGCCAGCTCCTGCACCCGGCGGCGCAAGGCTTCGCGTTGGTCTAAGGGTATTTTTTGCGATACGCCGATATGGTCATCCTGCGGCAAAAATACCAGCATGCGGCCTGCCACGCTGATTTGTGTGGACAGGCGTGCGCCCTTGGTGCCCATCGGATCTTTTATCACTTGCACCATCAGGGCCTGACCTTCAAACACCTGGCGCTCTATGGGCACCAGCGCCTGGCTGGCGCGCGCGGCACTCAGGGTTTCGCCTTCGGCGGGTTTGTGCCAGACGTCCGCCACGTGCAAAAACGCGGCGCGCTCCAACCCGATGTCAATAAACGCCGACTGCATACCCGGCAACACGCGCGAGACTTTGCCAATATAGACATTACCCACCAGGCCACGCTCCAGCGTGCGCTCCACGTGCAGCTCTTGCACTGCACCGTGCTCGATAACGGCGACCCGTGTTTCCTGCGGCGACCAGTTGACCAAAATATCCTGTTGCATCGCTTTATTCCCAAGCGCCCATGGTGCGCAGCAGCTGTGCGGTTTCAAACAAGGGCAAGCCCATGATGCCAGAATAACTTCCTTCAATCCTTGCGATAAAGGCCGCCGCCCTGCCTTGCACCGCATAGGCGCCGGCCTTACCCATAGGCTCGCCGCTGGCTGCGTAGCGGGCAATCGCCTGGGACTGCAGCCTAGCAAACATGACATCAGACGCGCTGCATGCATGCTCTACCCGCCCTCCCCAGCCCAGGGCGATGGCGGTATACACCTGATGCGTGCGGCCCGACAACAAGCCAAGCATGCGCTGCGCATCCTGAGCATCTGCGGGCTTTCCCAAAATCTCATGGTCCAGGGCTACCGTGGTGTCGGCGCAAAGGACCGGCGCATCCGGCAGGCCAAGACGATGCAAACGCGCCAGAGCAGCTTGCAGCTTCAAAGCCGTGACACGCTGCACATAGTCGCGCGGTGCTTCGTCTGACGTCACCACTTCCAAGGCCTCGCTGTCCTCATCGGCGCCGGGCAGCAGCAACTGGTGCACCACGCCCATTTGTTCTAGTAGCTGGCTGCGCCGGGGGCTTTGGGAGGCAAGATAAATAAAAGGCGGTGTCATGGCGCGCGGTATCTGGCAAAAGACCAAGAGGAAATTATTCTCGATGGTAGGGGTGATTGGCATTGACCGACCAGGCACGGTACAACTGCTCTATCAACAAGACCCGCGCCATGGCGTGCGGCAGCGTTAGGTCCGACAAGCGTATGCGCTCATGCGCGCTCGCTCGAAACGCCGGCTCCAGACCGTCGGGCCCGCCGATGACCAGCGCCACATCGCCACCGCTGTTTTGCCAATCGTTCAGGCGCTGCGCCAGGGCCAAGGTGCTAAGGGCGCTACCCCGTTCGTCCAGCACTACGATGCGCGTACCCTTGGGTATCGCCGCTTCAATGCGCGCGCGTTCTGCGGCATATAAAGTCTCTAGCGTCTTAGAGCCGCGCGGCTCGGTTTTAACGGCTTTGAGCTCGATGCGTATTTCATGAGGGAAGCGCTTGGCGTAATCGTCCCAGGCCGTTTGCGCCCAATCGGGCACCCGCTGACCCACCGCGACGATATACAGGCGCACCGGCGCGTCAGCCCTTGCGTACGGGCTTGGCCGCAGGTCGCTTAGGTACCGCTTTCTTGGCCGCAGGTTTGGCGCGCGTGCTGCTAGCGGGCACGATCACTTTGCCAACGGTACGCACAGGTGTTTTGGCAGCCGGCTTAGGCGCAGCGCCAGATGCTTCGCTCTTACGTGCAGGCGCTTTGGCGGTAGCGCTCTTTTTGGCTGCCTTGGCAGCGGATTCCTCGTTTTTACGCACTTGCGCTTTGGAAGGAAAGGCCTCTGCCACGCCGATCTTGGCCGCATTGGAACGTCGCAAGGTGCCCGGCGCTTTGGGCTTGGCCACTTCCACCGCCACTTTGGGCGGCGCTGCGGGCTTGGCTACGCCCAGCTTTAAGCGCACCGGCTTTTCGCCCCACAATTCTTCCAGGTTGTAGTACTGCCGAAAACTCGGCTGCATGATGTGCACCACCGCTTGGCCGCAGTCCACAATAATCCATTCGCCATTGCCTTCGCCTTCGATGCGCGGCTTAGAAAACCCGGCTTCACGCACCGCATCGCGCACGCTGGCGGCCAAGGCTTTGGTCTGGCGGTTTGATGTGCCCGAGGCCACGATCACCCGCTCGAACAATGCCGAGAGTTCCTCGGTATCAAACACCACTATGTCCTGTGCCTTCACGTCCTCCAGGCCATCGACAATGGCGCGCTGTAGTTTTTGGATATCGTTTTTCTTGTTGGCGGGGGAAGTGGTCATCAGGGCGTTGTGTAAAGGTGGTGGTCTGCAATATAGCGCGCCACCGGCTCGGTGAGCAGCGCTTGGGTGGAATGGCGGCGGGCTATGCGCTCGCGAATGTCGGTGGAACTAACGGCTTGGGCCGCCATAGGCAGGGTATGCAATGAAAACCGGGTGCGCAAATCGGGGTCCAGAGGTCCCACTTGGCCCGTCGCATCGGGGCGGACAGCGACCCAAATTATAGCCAGCCGGGCTAATTCGTCGGCCCGGTGCCACTGCGGCAAGCCCGCGGCCTGGTCCTGGCCTAGCAAGAGCATGAGCCGCG
>CANJXV010000059.1 GCA_947478935.1 Comamonadaceae bacterium | reverse complement strand
TGGGGTGCGCGCTGATTGTAGGAAGCCTGGGCGGCTGCGCCAGTAGCCCCACGAAGGCACCGGTTGAAGAACAAACACCCGCTGCGTCCACTGGGTCAGCGCCATCCGCACCCGCTGCGCCAGCAGCAGTAGCGCCGCCTCAAGTAGAAACCGGGCAAACCATCGTCCAAGCGCGCAGCCGCTGGGTAGGCGTGGGCTGGGACGCATTACCCGGCTTACAGCAAGACGCCTTGGGCCAGGGCTGGCGCGCCTGGATCAGAAGCTGTGAACGCAGCGCCAGCATGAACCCGGCCCTGGCTACTTTGTGCCCTCAAGCCATAGCGCTATCTAACGCCGACGCAGCCGGGCAGCGCGCCTGGATGTTTCGCCACTTACAGCCTTACCGTGTCGAATCCTTACAAGGCGAGGCCCAGGGTTTGCTCACGGCCTATTACGAGCCGGTGTTTGAGGCCGGTCGCACACCCAGCGCTAATTTCAATGCACCCATGTATGCGCCTCCGGCCAACCTGGCCAGCCGCAAGCCCTGGTACACGCGCAAAGAAATGGACACACTGCCCGAAGCCAAAGCTGCGCTCAAGGGCAAAGCGCTGGTGTATCTGAACGACCCGGTAGATGCCATGGTGCTACAAATCCAAGGCTCGGGGCGCATCCGAGTGCAACAGGCCGATGGCAGCTTTCGCACCACCCGCCTGGCCTTTGCCGGCACCAATGATCAGCCCTATAAAAGCGTGGGCAAATGGTTGTTGGACCAGGGTCTGACCAAAGACGCCAGCTGGCCTGGCATCAAAGCCTGGCTGGCGCGCAATCCGCAGCGCCAGCAAGAGCTACTCTGGAGCAACCCGCGCATGGTGTTTTTTCGGGAAGAAGCCTTGAGCGATAGCGACGCGGAAGCAGGCCCGCGCGGCGCACAAGGTGTGGCCCTGAGTGCTGGCCGCTCCATCGCTGTCGATCCGGGCAGCATCCCCTATGGCACACCAGTCTGGATTAGCTCGGCTGGCCCGCAAATCCAGTTGCAGCAACTAGTCATCGCCCAGGACACTGGAAGCGCCATCACGGGTGCAGTGCGCGCAGACTTTTTTGCCGGCTCGGGCGCACAAGCAGGGGAGTTGGCAGGGCGGCTCAAGCAGCCTTTGCAGATGTGGGTTTTGTGGCCAAAGTGAGTGCAATAAACATGATGAAAATCGCAAGCAATAAGATCTTGCAGTTTGCCGCCCTGGTATGCATGAACTAGGTCCGCATAGCAAAAGCTTTCCACTAGGCACACAGCCCGGTGCCTTGGCCGACATCGCACAGCGCGGTTGGAATGTGCTGGCCAACGACTTGGCTTTTCCTTTAGCGGTGTTGCGGCGTAGCGCTTTGACGCACAACCTGCGCTGGATGCAAGACTTTGCAGAGCGCAAGGGCATACACCTGGCGCCGCACGGCAAGACCAGCATGTCGCCCGAGTTGTTCGCCATGCAACTGGCCGCAGGCGCTTGGGGCCTGTCTTTTGCCACGGTGTTTCAACTAGGTGTGGGCGTGGCTGCCGGCGTGCGGCGCGCGATCATTGCCAACCAGGTGCTGGGCGTGGCAGACCTGGCCGGGCTGCAACACCTGCTACGCGAGCATCGTGATTTGCGGGTGTACTTTTTGGTCGATTCGATCGCACAGTTGCGCTTGATTGAAGCCTGGGCGGATACGCAAGCCGACTGCCAACCCTTTGACGTGTTGCTGGAAATGGGCATTCCCGGCCAGCGCACCGGTTGCCGCACTTTGGATGAAGCTTTGACGCTAGCGCAAGCGCTGGCCGCATCCAAAGCGGTGCGCCTGGGCGGCGTCGAATGCTATGAAGGCCACGCCGCCGTCTGCGACCCCGCGCTGGACCCGGTGGCAGTCAGCGCGCTGGTGCGCCGGGTGCTTGAAGTGGCGCGCGCTTGTGACGCACGCGGCTGGTTTGCGCCGGGCGAAATTGTTTTTTCGGCGGGTGGTTCGGCGGTGTTTGACCTGGTCTTACCGCTGCTGCAAGCGCAGGGTTTATCGCAAAAGGTATGCGGCGTGTTGCGCTCAGGTTGCTACCTGACGCACGACCACGAACACTACCGCCATTACCTGCGCTTGATTGAGCAGCGCGAGGGGCTGACGGACTCGCTGCGACCGGCCTTGGAGGTCTGGGCCATGGTGCAATCGGTGCCCGAACCCGGCCTGGCGCTGCTGAGCTGCGGCAAGCGCGACATCTCGTATGACATCGCCCTGCCCACAGTGCAATGGCACGCCAGCGCGCAGGTGCGCAATTTGCAAGATGCGCGAGCAGCGCCGTCCGACTGGCGCATCAGCGCCCTGAACGACCAACACGCCTTTATGCGCTTTGACCCTGCGGGACTTGTGCCGGTGGTGGGCGACCGCGTGGCACTGGGCCTGTCGCACCCTTGCACCACCTTTGATAAATGGCGCTGGATGCCCCTGATTGAAGACGACGGGGCCATCAGCGGCGCGATACACACTTGCTTTTAGTTTGACTACACTGCACACCCTATCGCAGCCCTCTTACCCCGAGCCAGCTGCACCAACTGCTGCCCACAAGGCGGCTCTACTACCCAGGAGTCCTTACCCATGAATGCCCCCCTGCACCCTGACCAGCTGCGCGCCGCATCCGTCACGCTAGACGACAAATACACGCAAACCACCGGCCAGGCTTTTATGAGCGGCGTGCACGCGCTAGTGCGCCTGCCCATGATGCAACGTCTGCGCGACCTGACAGCAGGCAAAAACACCGCGGGATTGATCAGTGGCTACCGCGGATCGCCACTAGGCAGCTACGACCAGTCGCTGGCGAAAGAAAAAAAGCGCTTGCTAGAGCACCATGTGCATTTCCAGCCCGGCGTGAATGAAGAGCTGGCCGCCACCGCTTTGTGGGGTACGCAGCAACTGGGTTTTGCGCCGCCAGGCAGCAATAAATACGACGGCGTGTTCGGCATCTGGTATGGCAAAGGCCCGGGCGTAGACCGTTGCTCGGATGTGTTCAAACACGCCAATATGGCCGGCACCACCCCCTGGGGCGGCGTGATTGCGGTGGCTGGTGATGACCATGTGTCCAAAAGCTCGACGGCGGCGCACCAGAGCGACCATATTTTTAAGGCCTGCGGCACGCCGGTGTTTTTTCCGGCCAGTGTGCAAGACATTTTGGATTTGGGCGTGCACGGCCTTGCCATGAGCCGCTATGCAGGCGTGTGGGCCGGTATGAAAACGATTCAAGAAATCGTCGAATCCAGCGCCGCGGTAGATGTCGATCCGCACCGCGTGAAGATTGTGATGCCTACCGATTTTGCAATGCCCGCAGGCGGCGTGCACATCCGCTGGCCCGATGGTGCGCTAGACCAAGAGGCGCGCTTGTTTGACACCAAGTGGTATGCCGCGCTGGCCTATGTGCGCGCCAACCGGCTCAACCACAATGTGATCGAAGGCCCGAACGACCGCTTCGGCCTGATGGCCAGTGGCAAAGCCTTTAACGACACACGCCAGGCTTTGCTCGATTTGGGCCTGGACGATGCCACCTGCCGCCGCGTTGGCATACGCTTGCACAAAGTGGCAGTGGTCTGGCCCTTAGAGGCGCAACTGACACGCGAGTTTGCCAGCGGCTTGCAAGAGATTTTGGTGGTCGAGGAAAAGCGCCAGGTCATTGAATACCAACTCAAAGAAGAGCTCTACCACTGGCGCGCCGATGTGCGCCCACGCGTGGTCGGCAAATTTACTGTGTCCGATGACGCGGCCAGCCCTTACGGCATTGGCGGCGAATGGTCCGGACCCGAACCCTCAGCCAACCGCTTGCTGCGCGCCAACGCGGACCTGACGCCCGCCATGATCGCCCGCGCGATTGCGCAACGCCTCACTGCGCTGGGTGTAGATCCCGACGTGCGCGCCCGCATGGATGCGCAGTTGGCGATTTTGGACGCCAAAGAAAAGTCTATGCAAGCGCTGGCGCTGGGCGCGCCACTGGCCGAACGCCAGCCCTGGTTTTGCTCGGGCTGCCCGCACAACACTTCCACCCGGGTGCCCGAAGGCTCGCGCGCCATGGCCGGCATCGGTTGCCACTTTATGACGCTGTGGATGGACCGCTCCACCACCGGCTTTACCCAAATGGGCGGCGAAGGTGTGCCCTGGGTCGGGCAACAGCCCTTTGTGAACGACGCGCATATTTTTGCCAACTTGGGCGACGGAACGTACTTCCACAGCGGCTTGTTGGCTGTGCGCCAGTCGATTGCGGCGGGTGTAAATATCACCTACAAAATTTTGTACAACGACGCAGTCGCCATGACTGGTGGGCAACAAATCGGCGAGCGGCCCGAAGGCCACAGCGTCATTCAAATTGCGCAAAGCATGCGCGCTGAAGGTGCGCAGCGCATTGTGGTGGTGACCGACGAGCCGCAGAAATACGATGGCGTCAAAGGCCTGCCCGAAGGCGTGGCCGTGGAGCACCGCGACAGCCTGGACTCGGTGCAGCGTGTGCTGCGCGAAATCCAAGGCACGACGGTCATTATTTACGACCAAACCTGCGCCACCGAAAAGCGCCGCCGTCGCAAGCGCGGCACGATGGTGGACCCGGCCACGCGTGTGGTGATTAACGAGTTGGTTTGCGAAGGCTGTGGCGACTGCGGCGTGCAAAGCAATTGCGTCAGCGTCGAGCCACTGGAAACCGAACTAGGCCGCAAGCGTCGCATTAACCAAAGTACCTGCAACAAAGACATTTCTTGCGTCAAAGGTTTTTGCCCTAGCTTTGTCACCGTGGAAGGCGGCAAATTGCGCAAGAAGCAAAGTGGAGCGCTATCCACCAACAGCGGCCCGGCGGCAGGCCTGCCTGAACCGACCGTGTTTGATTTGCAGCAAGCGCATGACGGAGTTTGGGGCTTGGTGGTCGCTGGCGTAGGCGGTACGGGCGTGATCACCATCGGGCAATTACTAGGCGTGGCGGCGCACATCGAAGGCAAAGGCATCGTCACGCAGGACGCGGGCGGCTTGGCGCAAAAAGGCGGCGCGACCTGGAGCCATGTGCTGATCAGCAACCACCAAGACGCGATACGCACCACCCGCGTGGGTATGGCTTGCGCGGACCTGGTGATCGGCTGCGACCCTATCGTGACCGCAGGCAAAGAAACCAGCTTGCGCTTGCGCGCCGGGCGCAGCCGCGTGGTGCTCAACAGCCACAGCCAACCCACCGCCGCTTTTGTGCAAAACGCCAACTGGAGCAACCCCGGCGAAGCCTGTATCGCCGCCATTGGCGCCACCTTGCAAGACCCGCAATCGCTGGGCTGCGTGGACGCCGAAGCCATCGCCACCGAGTTGCTGGGCGACAGTATTTTTACCAACCCGGTGCTACTGGGTTACGCCTGGCAAAAGGGCTGGATACCGCTAGGGCAGGATGCACTTTTACAAGCCATGGCGCTCAATGCGGTTGCGGTGGAAAAAAACCAAACTGCCTTCCATTGGGGCCGCTTAGCAGCGCATGACCCAGCGGCGGTGCAACGCAATTTGCTGCCAGCGCAAACAGTGCAATTTGTGCGCAAACAAGCGCCCACGTCGCTGGACACGCTGCTAGAACACCGCACCATATTTTTGACCGGCTACCAGAACGCTGCCTACGCAAAAAGTTATCGCGACTTTGTAGCTAAGGTGCGCACCGCCGAAAGCGCGCTAGGGGCCCAGGCCGATGCCAAAGAGTTACCGCTAAGCAGCGCCGTGGCGCGCTACCTGTTCAAGCTGATGGCCTACAAAGACGAATACGAGGTGGCGCGTCTGCACAGCGACCCGGCGTTTCGCGAAAAGATCAGCACCATGTTTGAAGGCGACTACCAAGTCAACTACCACCTGGCGCCACCTTTGTTGGCGAAGAAGGACGAAAAAGGCCGCCTCATCAAGCAGCGCTTCGGCCCCTGGATGGGCCTGGGCTTTCGCCTGCTTGCGCCGCTCAAGGTATTACGCGGGACGGCGCTAGACATCTTTGGCTACAGCGAAGAGCGCCAAGGCGAGCGCGCCCTGGTGCAGAACTACATGCAGACGTTGGAGCGCATGCTGACGCAACTAAACCCCACCACCCTGCCAGACGCGCTGCGCTTTGCCAAACTACCCGAAGAGATTCGCGGCTTTGGGCATGTGAAGGCGCGGCATATCGCGGCGGTAAAACCTAGCTGGGAAGGGCTGGGTGGGAAGTTGCCTTAGGGCTTCGTACGCCGACAGGTTTACGCGGGTCTGTCAACATCGCGTGTTTGATCGGCTACAAGCCAAATACGCGAAGCAGACGAGTCGCCAGGTTCGCTAATGCAGTTGCTGACGTAGCTTTAGCGTTGTTAAAGTGAATTGGCCTCAGATCCACTGTCCCTGTAAGTAAGGAGCCGCCTTGTCGCAATCGATTGGACTTGTGTCTATTTTGGTAAAGGATTATGACGAGGCAATCGCCTTTTACGTTGATGCCCTTGGCTTCGTCCTCATTGAAGACACACCGATACCAAAGCAAAGCAAGCGTTGGGTTGTGGTCGCGCCCAACGGTGGTAAGGGTGCCCAGATATTGCTGGCGAAGGCCTCAAATGACCAGCAGGCTGCTTTCATCGGAAATCAAGCAGGTGGACGCGTTTTCTTGTTTCTTTACACAGACGATCTTGAACGTGATTACGCGGTTTATCAAAGCCGTGGCGTCAAGTTTGTTCGAGGCAAGGTACAGGAGCCTTACGGCACAGTGGCTGTCTTTGCAGACCTCTACGGAAATCAATGGGACTTAATCGAATTAATCAATTAGCTACAGGTGGGTAACCGTAAATAAAAAAGCTCGGCAAGCCGAGCTTTTCTGTTTTGCAAATTTGAAAAAAATTGGGCGATTTTTGATAGCCTACAGAATCAAATATCAATATTCCCCGCCCGCAGCGCATTGGCTTCGATGAACTCGCGGCGCGGTTCCACTTCGTCGCCCATCAGCATCGTAAAAACGCGATCGGCTTCGATGGCGTCGTCGATCTGCACTTTGAGCAAGCGGCGCACGGTGGGGTCCATGGTGGTTTCCCACAGTTGCGCGGGGTTCATTTCGCCCAGGCCTTTATAGCGCTGGCGCGCCGTGCCATTTTCGGCTTGGGCGATCAGCCAGGCCATGGCTTGGCGGAAATCGCTGACTTTTTCTTCCTTGGCCCGTTCGCCTTCACCGCGCATGACACGGGCGCCTTCTGACAGCAGGTCTTTGAAGGTACTCGCCGCTTCGGCCAGCGCGCCGTAGTCGGCGCCGTGAACAAAGTCTTGCGTGAGCACGCTGCTTTTCACGTTGCCGTGGTGACGGCGGCTGATACGCAAGATAGGTTTATCGGTACGCACATCAAACTCGCCAGCCACTTCGGCATCAGGCAGGCGCGCCTGCAAGGCGACGGCGGACAGTTCGGCATCGGCCACGGTGTCCAGGTTCAGCGCCACGCCATCGGCCACCGCACGCAGGGCTTCGGCATCCATGAAGTTTTGCAGTCGCGCAATCACGCTCTGCGCCACCTGGTGTTTGCGCGCCAGTTCGGCCAGGGTGTCGCCTTGCAGTGTGCTGCCGTTAGGGCCACCAGTAAATACTGAGGCGTTGATCAGCGCAATGCGCATCAAAAAGGTATCGAGTGCCGAGGCGTCTTTCAGGTACAACTCTTCTTTACCGGCCTTGACTTTGTAGAGCGGCGGCTGCGCGATATATATGTGGCCACGCTCGACCAGTTCGGGCATTTGGCGGTAAAAGAAAGTGAGCAGCAAGGTGCGAATATGCGCGCCGTCCACGTCGGCATCGGTCATGATGATGATGCGGTGGTAACGCAGCTTGGCGACATTGAAATCGTCGTTGCCGGTGGTGCCACCGGCTTTGCCGATACCAGTGCCCAGGGCGGTGATGAGCGTCAAAATTTCATTGCTGGTCAGCAGCTTTTCGTAGCGGGCTTTTTCTACGTTCAGGATCTTGCCGCGCAGGGGCAAGATGGCTTGGAATTTACGGTCGCGGCCTTGCTTGGCGCTGCCACCGGCGGAGTCACCCTCGACGATGTAGATCTCGCACATCGCCGGGTCCTTTTCCTGGCAGTCGGCCAATTTGCCAGGCAAGCCCATACCGTCGAGCACGCCCTTGCGACGCGTCATGTCACGCGCTTTACGAGCAGCTTCGCGCGCACGTGCCGCTTCGATGATTTTGCCGACGATGATCTTGGCGTCATTAGGCCGCTCTTGCAGGTAGTCGGCCAGCAGCTTGCTGACGATGTCTTCTACCGGACCGCGCACTTCGCTGGAAACCAGCTTGTCTTTGGTTTGGCTGCTGAATTTGGGCTCAGGCACTTTGACAGATAGCACGCAGCACAGGCCTTCGCGCATATCGTCGCCAGTCACTTCGACTTTGGCTTTTTTAGCCAGCTCCGATTCGTCGATGTATTTATTGATGACGCGCGTCATGGCCGCGCGCAAACCGGTCAGATGCGTGCCGCCATCGCGCTGGGGGATGTTGTTGGTAAAGCAGAGCACTTGCTCGTTGTAGCCGCTATTCCATTGCATGGCCACTTCGACACCGATGTTGGTGTTTTGGTCGCTCTGTCGGTCGCCGGTGGCGTGGAAGATATTGGGGTTGAGAACGCTCTTACCTTTGTTGATGAAGTTCACAAAGCCTTTGACGCCACCCGCACCCGAGAAGTCGTCCTCCTTGCCGGTGCGCTCGTCCTTTAAACGGATGCGCACGCCATTATTTAAAAAGCTCAACTCGCGTAAACGCTTGCTCAAAATTTCGTAATGGAAAACATTGTTTTCTTTGAAGATGTCGGTGTCGGGCAAAAAGTGTACTTCGGTGCCACGTTTTTCGGTGTCACCCGCAATCTTCATGGGCGAGACTTCAAAGCCGTCTTGCATCTCGGTAATGCGGTTTTGCACAAAACCTTTGCTGAACTCCATGACGTGCACTTTGCCATCGCGCCGGATCGTCAGGCGCAGCATTTTGGATAGTGCGTTCACGCAGCTCACGCCCACTCCGTGCAAGCCGCCTGACACTTTGTAGCTGTTTTGGTTGAACTTACCACCGGCATGCAGCTCGGTCAGCGCAATCTCTGCCGCGCTACGCTTGGGCTCGTGCTTGTCGTCCATCTTCACGCCAGTGGGAATGCCGCGTCCGTTGTCGGTCACGCTAATCGAGTTGTCTGAGTGGATGGTGACCACGATGTCGTCGCAATGCCCGGCTAGCGATTCGTCGATGGAGTTGTCCACCACCTCAAACACCAAATGGTGTAAGCCGGTGCCGTCAGAGGTATCGCCGATGTACATGCCCGGACGCTTGCGCACCGCCTCTAAGCCTTCCAGGATTTGAATAGAGCCTTCGCCGTAGGCATCGGTGGCACCGGCCTGGTTGGTATCAATGGTGGGCTGGAAGTTGGAACTGTCAGCGCCGCTTTCGCCGGTGTTGACGCCTTCGCTGGAGTCGTTATGGGTGGCGTCGGGCTGCTTGTCTTGGGTCATGGAAAAATCTTCTGGTTATCAATTTGGGCATCGCCAACCTGTAGGTTTTGCGTTGCCGCTCAAAAAATCTGCTGTACTTGAATGTTCAAACCCCCGGGCTGCGGGGGTTTGGCTTGGGCACACCGGATGGGGCGCGGTCAAATGCGCATGGGCATCACCACGTATTTGAAAGTGGCGTTGTCGGGAATCGTCATCAGCGCCGAGCTGTTACCGTCCGAGAACTCGAGCGTGACCATTTCCTGGCTCATATTGGACAAGGCGTCGATCAGGTAAGTGACGTTAAAGCCGATTTCGATGCTGTCGCCTTCATAGTCGATATCAATCTCGTCCACCGCTTCTTCCTGCTCGGCGTTGTTCGCCGCCATGCGCAGGGTACCCGGATCGATGTTCAGGCGCACGCCTTTGAACTTGTCGCTAGTCAAAATCGCGGTGCGTTGCAAGGTGGAGAGCAAAGTGGCGCGTCCCAGCACGATGCGGTTTTTGTGGTTTTTGGGAATCACGCGGTTGTAATCGGGGAATTTGCCCTCGACCAGCTTGGTCACAAACTGCATGCCCTCAAAGCTAAAGCGCGCCTGGTTGCTGGCAAATTGCATATCGATGGCGCCTTCGGCATCCGAGAGCAGGCGCTGCAGCTCGATCACGGTTTTGCGCGGCAGGATGACTTCCTGCTTGGGCACTTCCACATCCAGCGTGGCCGAGGCAAAAGCCAAACGGTGGCCGTCGGTGGCGACCAGGCTCAGTTGCTTGCCTTCGGCGACGAACAAAATGCCGTTGAGGTAATAGCGGATGTCGTGCACCGCCATAGCAAACGAGACTTGGCTCAGCAGGCTTTTAAGGGTTTTTTGAGGCACGCTAAACACCGGGCCGAAGCTGGGCGACTCTTGCACCAGCGGAAAGTCTTCGGCGGGAAGGGTTTGCAGGGTGAACTTGCTTTTGCCGCCTTTAAGGATGATTTTGCTTTGACTCGCTTCCAGGGACACGGTTTGGTCGGCGGGCATGGTCCGCAAAATGTCGATGAGCTTGCGCGCGCCTATGGTGGTGCTGAAATCGCCGGCATCGCCGCCGAGTTCGGCGCTGGTGCGGATCTGGATTTCGAGGTCGCTGGTAGTGAATTGCAGGCTGGAGCCGGTTTTGTGCACCAGCACATTGGCAAGAATGGGCAAGGTGTGGCGACGTTCGACGATCCCGGCCACCGATTGCAACACGGACAACACCTGGTCTTGCGTGGCTTTCAAAACAATCATGTAAGACTCCAAATTTCTATCTGTTTACCGGCTGGCAGCCGCAAACACGCAGCACCCGCCATTTTCGCTGTTTATTAGGCTGTTTTACGGCGGGAAAAGCACTTTTATCTCAGCCTTTGAGGGTTTGTTCCAAAACGTGCAATTGCTGGTTCAATTCGGTCGCCTGCTGGCGCTCTAGGCTGATTTTGCGCACCGCGTGCAACACCGTGGTGTGATCCCGCCCGCCAAAGAGCTCGCCGATCTCGGGCAGGCTTTTTTGTGTCAACTCTTTGGCCAGGTACATGGCAATCTGGCGCGGGCGGGCAATACTGGCCGGGCGTTTCTTGGAATACATGTCCGCGACCTTGATTTTGTAGTAGTCGGCCACGGTTTTTTGAATGTTTTCCACAGA
>CANJXV010000058.1 GCA_947478935.1 Comamonadaceae bacterium | reverse complement strand
TCACTTCCTTCATGATTTCATTGGTGCCGCCGTAGATGCGCTGCACGCGGGCGTCGGCGTAGGCGCGGGTGATGGGGTATTCCCACATATAGCCGTAGCCGCCAAAGAGTTGCACGCATTCGTCCATCACTTTGCATTGCATGTCCGAGCACCAGTATTTGGCCATGCTGGCAGTCGCGGTGTCTAGTTTGTCATGCAGCAATAGCTCGGTGCATTTATCAACAAACACGGCGGCAATTTGCACCTGGGTTTGCAGCTCGGCCAGGGTAAAACGCGTGTTCTGAAAGCTGCCTACGGTCTGGCCGAATACTTTGCGCTCTTTCACATAGTCCACCGTCCAGTCTATGGCCGCTTGAGCGGCGGCCACCGCGCTAATGGCAATTTGCAGTCGCTCCCAGGGTAGTTGCTCCATTAGGCAGATAAAGCCTTTGTTTTCCAGTGCGTCTCCGCCCAGCAAGTTGTCGGCGGGCACGTGCACTTGGTCAAAAAATAGCTCGGACGTATCTTGCGCTTTCAGGCCCATTTTTTTCAGACGCTTACCCACCGAAAAACCGGGCATTCCGCGCTCGACCAGCAGCAAACTGGTGCCTTTGGCGCCCGCTGTGGGGTTGGTCTTGGCGACCACAATCACCATGTCCGCATGCCAACCGTTGGTAATAAAGGTTTTGCTGCCATTCAGGATATAGCTACCATCGGCTTGTTTCAGGGCGGTGGTCTTGATGCCTTGCAAGTCCGAACCGGCGGCGGGCTCGCTCATGGCAATAGCGCCGATCTTCGCGCCGCTGGCCATGGCGGGTAAGAACTTGGCTTTTTGCCCCTCAGTGCCGTAGCGCTCGATATAGGGCGCCACGATTTCGTTATGCAGACTGTAGCCAATGCCTGAAAAACCCGCCCGGCCCAGCTCTTCCATTTGGATGACCGAATACAAGCGGTCGGCGCCCGATCCGCCGTAGGCCTCGGGCATGGACATACACAAAAAGCCGTTATCGCCGGCCTTGTTCCATACCGCGCGGTCCACATAGCCCTGCTCTTCCCAATCGGCGTGGAAAGGGGCGATTTCCTTATCAATAAAACGCCTAAAGCTATCGCGAAAGGCTTCGTGGTCCGTGGAATAGAGTGTGCGTTCAATCATGGTGCGGGCTTTTCACATTAGTCATGCAAGGGACATACAAGGCGGGCGCTGGCCTGCGCTTACCGTTTTCAGACCAATATACTCCACCGCACAAAGCGCTGGTCCCGCCCCGCGCACAGCCACCCCCCCGCATTTTCCGGGCTACCGCCCCCGATTTCTCAGGAGACCAACCATGACAGAAGCTTATGTGTTTGACGCCGTCCGCACCCCTCGCGGCAAGGGCAAAAAAGATGGCAGCCTGCACGAAGTCAAACCCATTAACCTGCTGTCCGGTTTGCTGGCTGACCTGCAAAAGCGCCACCAGTTTGATACCGCCATGGTGGACGATGTGGTGATGGGCGTGGTATCGCCCGTGGGCGAGCAAGGCAGCGTGATCGCCAAGGTGGCCGCGCTGAAGGCGGGCTGGGACTTTAAGTGCGCCGGGGTGCAGATCAATCGTTTTTGTGCATCCGGCCTGGAAGCTGTGAACATGGCGGCGCAAAAAGTGCGCTCGGGTTGGGAAGACCTGGTGGTGGCCGGCGGCGTAGAAAGCATGAGCCGCGTGCCGATTGGTTCTGACGGCGGCGCCTGGGCGCAAGACCCAGAGACCAATATGCAAACCGCTTTTGTGCCCCAAGGCATTGGCGCCGACCTGATCGCCACCATGGAGGGCTTTAGCCGCACCGACCTGGATACCTACGCGATGGAGTCACAGCGCCGCGCCGCGTATGCTCAAGCGCAAGGCTATTTCGATCATTCCATCATGCCGGTGCATGACGCCGTGGGCAATGTGATTTTGGACAAGGACGAGTTCATCAAGCCGCGCACCACCCTAGAAGGCCTGGCCTCGCTCAAGCCCGCTTTCGAGCAAATGGGCGCCATGGGTTATGACCAGGTGGCGCTGTCGCGCTACCCGCAGGTGGAGCGCATTTTTCATGTGCACCACGCCGGTAACTCTTCGGGCATCGTCGATGGTGCCGCCGCGGTGCTAATCGGCAGCGATACCGCTGCCAAACAACACGGTCTCACGCCACGCGCCCGCATTGTGGCCACGGCCCTGAGTGGCGCCGACCCTACCATCATGCTGACCGGTCCCATGCCCGCAGCGCGCAAAGCCTTGGCAAAAGCCGGGATGACCATGGACCAAATGGACCTGGTGGAAATCAACGAAGCCTTTGCCGCCGTGGCCATGCGCTTTATGAAAGAAATGAAAGTGCCCCACGAAAAAACCAATGTCAACGGCGGCGCTATCGCCATGGGTCATCCTCTCGGAGCCACCGGCGCCATGATTTTGGGCACGCTAATTGACGAACTGCATCGCCGCAATCTGCGCTATGGCATGGCCACGCTGTGCGTGGGCGGCGGCATGGGCATTGCAACTATTGTGGAAAGAATCTAAGCATGCAGACCATTCGCTACGCGCTGCAAGACGGCATCGCAACCGTTACTTTTGACGAGCCCAATTCTCCCGTCAACACCATGTGCCTGCAATGGCAGCAAGACATGGATGCTTTGGCCGCGCAAGTGCTGCAAGACAAGGACAGCATCCGGGGCATCATCCTGGCGTCGGCCAAATCCACCTTCTTTGCCGGCGCCGACCTTAAAAGCACCATGCGCTTGCAGCCCTCGGATGCGCCCAGCGTGTTCGCTGGTATTGAACGCATGAAGAAGGCGATGCGCACTTTAGAGACGCTGGGCAAGCCTGTTGTGAGCTGCCTGAACGGCACCGCGCTGGGCGGCGGATGGGAAGTGGCGCTGATTGGTCACTACCGCATCGCTATTGAGGACCGCAAGATCCAGTTCGGCCTGCCCGAAGTAACGTTAGGCCTGCTGCCCGGTGCCAGTGGCGTGACCAAGATGACGCGCCACCTGGGCTTGATGGGCGCACAGCCGTTTTTGGTTGAAGGAAAATTATTTGGGCCTGCGCAAGCGCTGGAAATGGGATTGGTGCACGCTCTGGTAGCGCCCGGTCCCGACGCCGCGGCCACCATGCGCGCCCACGCGCTGGAGTGGATAGCGGCCAACCCGCAGGCCCAACACCCATGGGAAAGCAAAGACTACAAAGTGCCCGGTGGCCTGCCTAGCAACCCCAAAGTGGCCGGCATGCTTCCCGTGGCTCCGGCTATGCTGATGAAGCAAACGCGTGGCCTTTACCCGGCACCCGAAGCCATATTGGCTTGCATGGTCGAGGGTCTGCAAGTAGACCTGGATACCGCGCTGCGCATCGAAAGTCGCTACCTGGCGCTACTGATGACGGGCACTAACGCCCGCTCCATGATTAACACTTTTTTCTTCAACCTCAACGCCATTAAAAGCGGGCGTGCGCGCCCAGCCAATGTGCCGCGTTTTGCGCCGAAAAAAGTGGGTATTTTGGGCGCCGGCCTCATGGGTGCAGGCATTGCTTATGTACAGGCGCGTAAAGGCATAGCCACGGTGCTCAAAGACGTGAACCTGGAAAAAGCCCAGCACGGCAAAGCCTATAGCAGCAAGCTCTGCCAGGGGATGGTGGACAAAGGCCGCATGACGCTACCGGCCATGGCGCAAACCTTGGACCTGATACAGGCCAGCGGCGACACCGCTGATCTGAAAGACTGCGACCTGATTATCGAAGCCGTGTTTGAAAACCGCGAGCTCAAAGCCCGTGTCACGCAAGAGTCCGAGCCGCTGCTGCGCGAAGGCGGCTTCTTCGCCTCTAACACTTCTACGCTGCCCATCAGCGGATTGGCCACGGCCAGCCGTGCACCGGCCAAGTTTGTTGGCATCCATTTTTTCAGCCCCGTGGACAAAATGAAGCTGGTAGAAATCATTCGAGGCAAAACCACGGACGATGAAACCATTGCCCGCGCTTTTGACTATGTGCAAGCTATCGGCAAGATGCCTATCGTGGTGAATGACTCACGCGGCTTTTTCACCAGCCGGGTGTTTGGCACCTTTGTCATGGAAGGAGCTGCCATGTTGGGCGAAGGCATACCCGCCACGGTGATTGAAAATGCCGGCCTCCAAAGCGGAATGCCCGTCGGCCCTCTGGCGGTGCTAGACGAAACTGCCCTGTCGCTCAGCGTGCATGTGATGGAACAAACCATTGCCGACTTCGCGGCTGAGGGCAAAACTTATGTGCCCCGCCCCGGCGAAGCGCTGGTAGCCGAGATGGTAAAAAAACACGGACGCCCAGGCCGCGCAGGCGGCGGTGGTTTTTACGACTACCCAGCGGAAAAAGGCGCCAAAAAATCGCTGTGGCCTAGCCTCAAAACCTTGTACGAAAAGCCAGGCTTGGCCTGGGACATCCAAACCCTAAAAAACCGCTTGCTATACCGCCAAGCGGTAGAGACGGCGCGCTGCCTTCATGAAAACGTGCTAAACAGCGTGCACGAGGCCAATATCGGCTCTATCTTCGGTATCGGCTTTCCAGCTTGGACAGGAGGCGCAATGCAGTTTATTTACGGCATGGGGCTGGAGGCGTTTGCGGCGCGTTGTGACGCGCTGGCTGCACAGCATGGCGAAGGCTTTGCACTGGGCCAGGATGTAAAAGACACCATTACCCGCCACCAACCGGTGTACTGAACACGACAGTTCCGTACACCAGTGCATGCAATAATTCTTGCTGCTCAAATACAAGGAGACAGGCATGCAGATGGTAAAAAAAATTATGGTGGGCCTAGTTACGCTGGGTCTGCTCTTAGCGGCACTGGCTTGGGCATTTCAGCGTGAAGTTGGCACCAAGGTTTTATATCGCATTGCGAACTCCCAAGTGGGTCGCGATATCGTCCCTGGGCTACCTGACGGCTTACATCTTGCTTTGTGCGGCACCGGCTCTCCTTTTCCAGATTCGAGCCGTGCCGGGCCCTGCTCAGTAGTCATCGCTGGAGACCGGATATTTATCATCGATGCCGGTGAAGGCGTCGCCCGCAACCTAGGTTATATGGGTATACCCATCGGCAAAGCAGAGGCCCTTTTTCTCACCCACTTCCATTCTGACCATATCGATGGCCTAAGCCCCATCATGTTGCAGCACTGGGGTCTGGCCTCATCTACAACGCCGCTGCCCGTCTATGGCCCGACAGGGGTGGAAAAAGTGGTTGATGGTTTCCGGTCTGCCTATGTCTTCGACTATGGCTATCGCGTCAGTCACCACACCGAAAAAATCATGCCCCCCAGCGGCAGCGGCGGTAAAGGCATGCCCTTTGAACTGCCCCCCAAAGGCCAGGGCGAGACCGTAGTGGTGCTTGAAGACAAAGGTCTGAAAGTGACCGCATTTCGCGTGAACCATGCGCCGGTCGAACCGGCCGTGGGTTACCGCTTTGATTACAAAGGCCGCTCCATCGTCATCAGTGGCGACACGACCAAGGTGCCTTCGGTGGTGGCTATTTCCAAGGATGTGGACATCTTGCTGCATGAAGCTTTACAGCCCAAGCTGGTCGGTCTTTTAGGTGATGTGTTGACTGATAAAAAAATGGACAACCTAGCGCATGTGATGCGCGACATCCTGAACTACCACACCACGCCCGAAGAAGCGGCCCAAGTGGCCACTGAAGCCGGTGCCAAACAGCTTATTTTTAACCACATCGTGCCGCCCATGCCGGTGCGCTTTGGCTACCCGGCATTTGTGGGCGATGCCGCCCAGTTTTACAAAGGCCCGATCACAGTGGGCGAGGACGGCATGCTGTTCAGCTTGCCCGCCAACTCCGACGAAGTGATCAAAAAGCGCCTTTTGTAGTAACTAAAATTTGGTTAGCGGTAAGGAATGCTGGTGACGCGGCAATCCATGCAGGTGTGAACCCATGGATCGGCAGTGCCTATCGACCCCCAATAACTGAATCGATGTTTTGCAACGTATCCTTAGAAAAATCTCACTATGCTCAATTCAATTTTCAAAGCTACGATTCTTATGGTGTACCTAATGGGCATTGCCTCGCACCTCGTCGCATTTCCTGACCAGGTGGGCCCCATCGTGCAAACCGTGTCGCTGGCCTTATTGCTCATCCATGCCCTCGAATGCCTATTGGCTTACCGCTATATCAAGTTGTATTCGGGACCACTGCTAGTCAGTCTCGTGCTGTCGATGCTGTTTGGCCTCCTGCATTGGATGCCGCTGGCGCGTAAAGCACGCGAAGCGGCGCTGGCCCAAACGCAGCAATGACCGGACCTGCGCCTTCGCGCCTGAGGCGCATCCTGATCGGTGGCGCCTTGTATTTGGGCGCGCTCGCGGTGGGCATAGGCTCGGCGCTCTGGGTCTTAAAAAAAGCAGCCTGGCTTAATCCCTCGGTACAGGTGGGCGCATGGCGTTCCGATTTGCAGGCTGGCAGCGTAGATGCCGATATGTACACCCGCGCCACCGTGGCCGTCAACGCGGTGCTAGCGCTAGGCCGTAGCGAAACCATGTATTTCGTCGCTACGCAGGACGACGCAGGCCATGTGCTGCGTTCGCAATGCAATTACCGCATCAGTGGCGTACCTCCCAAAGCGCGCTGGTGGAGCATTACAGCCTATGCGGACGATATGTTTTTATTTGACGCACCCAATGCACATTACAGCTTGAACGGCGATATCGCAAAGCTGAACAGCGAAGGCGTGTTTAGCTTTACCACTGGACCGCAGGAGCAAAGCGGCATCTACTGGCTGCCCACGCCAGGCAAGCGCGGCATGCTGCTCACCTTGCGCTTGTACAACCCGGATGCGGCCCTGCAAGCCGCACCCCAAAGCCTTATGCCGCCCAAGATCCAGCCCGTGGGGGACTGCGTATGAGCAACTGGACTAACACCCGCCGTTTGTGGGTTTACCGCATCGCCACTTTGTTGACCACTGCCGTGCTGGCGCATGTGCTCACCGTGTGGGCGGTGCCGCGCCTGATCATGCAAGTGCTGATGAACGGGCCGATAGCGCAAAAAATGAACATGCGCAACCAAGCGGCTTTTCCGCCACCAGTCAATGCGCAGTCGCGCACCGTCGTTATGCCCAGCCCGGATTTGTTGTATTCGGTTTGTGTGTTTGACCTGACCGACGGCCCGGTGCGTGTGCGCGCCGCACCGAAGTTGCCGGGCTACTGGTCGATAGCGCTCTACAGCGCCAACAGCGACAACTTTTTTGTGCGCAATGACCGGCAAGCGCAGGGCGCGCCGATAGACCTGTGGCTCGTGCCCGCAGGCGGCGCCAAAGGCACTACGCCGGTGCCCCAAGGCGCGCAAGTGGTGGTGAGCCCATCAGGCACCGGCTTTTTGCTGATGCGTGTACTGGCCTCGGACTACCAGGCCGACCAAGTGCTATTGGAATCTTCCAGGCGCACGTTGCGCTGCGAACCGGCCAAGGCCGTCTAGATACAAGCTGCCCATGCTGGCCGCCTTCCTGCGACGCTTATTTTTTTGGCAGACTCTGGCCTTTGCGGCTTTCAGCGTTTGGTTGGCGTGGGTGTGGCAGTGGCAGGCCTGGTGGCTGCTGGTCGCGTGGCTGGCGCTGCCTTTGCTGATTTTGGCGATATGGACCACAAAACTCACTTTACGTTCCCGCCCGCAAGGGGCTAATGGCTGGGTGTGGTGGCGGGCCATTGCTGGTGAGTCCTGGGCGATTTATCGTTTATTTGTTTGGTCCATGCCCTGGGCCCAGTCTGCGTCGCAGCTGCTGATGCCTACCGCGCCTGCTTCGGGCTTGCCGGTGCTACTGATCCATGGCTATTGTTGCAACTACGGCGTGTGGCGCGATGTGGCAGCGCGCCTAACGGCTCTGGGCCATACCGTGCTGGCGATCAACTTAGAGCCGCTGTTTTGCTCGATCGACGACTACGCGCCCCAGGTGGAACAAGCCGTTGCGCAACTGCGCGCCCAAACTGGCCAACAACGCGTGGCTCTAGTGGGCCACAGCATGGGCGGCTTGGTGATACGCGCCTGGATGCGGACCTATGGCGATGCGCAAGTAGCGGTCGCGGTGACGCTGGGCAGCCCGCACCAAGGCACCCAAATAACGCCGCACGCCAAATTGCCCAACGCGCGTCAAATGGTCTGGGCCAGCGACTGGCTGCAAGCCTTGCTAGATAGCGAAAGCCCCCAGCGGCGCGCCCTGCTGCGTGTCGCCCTGACAGAGCAAGACGCCATCGTGTTTCCCCAAACTGCGCAAACTCTGCCCGGTGTGGATATGCAGCTCTTTAGCGGCATCGGGCATTTGCAGCTGTGCACCGATGCGCAAGTGTTTACGTGGCTGGCAACGCAGTTGCATGCGAACGAGCACCAACAAGCCATGCGCTAGGATGCTGGCTTTAGTACCGATAGCATGCCATCATCAGACAATTCACCGGCTTTACCGGACGCCGAAGTAAACCCCCCAAGCCTGCCCCGCCCCGCGTCCCTCACCGCACTGTTTTGGGCCATCAGCGGCATCGCGCTGCAAGGCTTTGGCGGCGTGTTGGCGGTAGTGCAGCGCGAACTGGTCGAAAAAAAACAGTGGCTCACTACCGAAGAATTTGTGGAGGACTGGGCGGTATCGCAAATCATGCCCGGCCCCAATGTGGTGAATCTGGCGCTGATCATCGGTGACCGCTATTTCGGCTGGCGCGGGGCGCTGGCAGCGCTGGCGGGCATGCTTACCTTCCCACTCTTTGTTGTCATGGCGTTGACGATTGGGCTTGCGGGCATCGCGCATTTGCCCGCCGTGCAAGGCGCATTGCGCGGCATGGGCGCGGTATCGGCGGGCTTGATCGCAGGCACTGGCATCCGACTGGTGCCGGCCTTGCGCAGCAACGCCATGGGCACACTGGCCTGCGCGCTCATCGCCGCTTCGGTGTTTATTGCCATCGCGTTTTTACGGGTGCCACTGGCCTGGACGCTGCTGGTTATTGGCCTGCCCGCATTTTTCTGGGCTTTGCACCGCCTGCGCGCTTTGGCCGCAGCACCGCAGGGGCAGCCATGACCGGTTTTGGCTATGGCAATTTGCTAGACCTGCTGGGCTGCTTTGTCACCCTGTCTTTGTTGTCGGTGGGCGGCGCTATCACCACCGTGCCCGAAATGCACCGGTATCTGGTAGCACAAAACCCCTGGTTAACGGACAGCCAGTTCAGCGCCTCGATTGCCCTGGCGCAAGCGGCGCCCGGCCCTAATGTGATGTTTGTAGCAGTGCTGGGCTGGAATGTGGGCATGGCTTCGGGCGGCGGCCCGGACAATGGCCCCTTGCCTTGGGCGCTGGCCAGCGCAGCCATGGCGGTATCTATGGTGGGCATCATTATTCCCAGCACCACCCTCACCTTTTTTGCCGCACGCTGGGGCCAGCGTAATCGCGAACGCGCTGAGGTGCGCGCCTTCAAACAATCGATGGCGCCGGTAGTCATCGCGCTGCTGGTAGCGACTGGTTGGCTGCTAACTGCCAGCCACGGCAATGTGCAGCAAGCGCCCTTGCTGTGGGTGCTCACTGTGGTGTCGGCGCTGCTGGTGTGGAAAACGCGTATCCACTTGCTGTGGCTCATCGGGGCCGGCGCGCTAGCAGGTATTTTGGGCTTGGTGTAAACCAAGCCAGCGCGGTTTTTAGTCCATCGGCAAACGCCTGCGTCGCCTTTTTGCTTGCTATTGGCTCGCCGGCATTCCTAACCGTTTAAGCCGCGCGGCCTCGACGATCTCGATCCAATAGCCATCCGGGTCCTTGATGAAGGCAACATCTTTCATCTTTCCTTGGTCCGGTCGTTTAACGTACTGCACCTGGTTATCGTCAAACCATTGGACCGCTGCATCAAGGTCAGGCACAGAAAAGCAAATATGGCCAAAGCCTTGCGGCTGGGCGTTGCCGTTGTGGTAGCTGAAATCGTCCTTGGTTTCGGTACCCCAGTTATGGGTTAACTCTAGGATGCCACGCTGTTCGAAAGTGTGCGCCATACGCTCGCCGCTGTCGTCGGGGACTGTCTCACCCGGTTGGGGATGGGCCAAAAAATACAGTGAAAAACTCATTTCCTCAAAGTCAAGCTTGCGCAACACCCTAAGCCCCAAAACACGGGTGTAAAAATCAAGCGCGACAGCCGGATCCTTAACACGCAACATGCTGTGGTTCAGCACAAAGCCTTGGGTTTGCGAAGGTGCTGTGGCGCACACGCCGGGGTAGATTTCAGTATTAAAAGGCATAGCGTGAAATGGTCGAATAGAAATTTGAACGCACAGGAACCAACGCGGGGCTTTGCCCGCGATGAACCCTGTGCATAGGCTTGCGTCAGGTAAGTCCCTGTCGGGGACCTACCCTCCAGACTAGGCTTAGCCTGCCTGCCAGGCGCCCTGTACTTGCTCCCAACCAACGACGGCGATGGGCGTGCCATCGGGTTGGACAAAGACCAATGGCCCCAAGAAGGTCATGTAAAACTCACTGTCCACGGGAAAGTAGGTTTGGTCATGCCGCGCACCTGAGCATTCAAAGCCATAGCCCGGTGCAACCGCAGTTTCGCCGCCATTGTCTTTTCCACCGCGAACGTCCATCCGCCCGTTAGTCAGAAAATACTCGCCAGGCCCCGCATGGAGATGGGGTGCAAACGAGGAACCCTTAGGGCAATCAAAAATAGCCGTCCATGCGCCATGACCCGGTTGCACATGCAGCAGCTTCCAGCGGATGCCGCCATCGGCTAAACCTGCCGGAAAGTCAATCCAGGCGAGGTCTGGAATGTGGACGTATTCTTCGGCGATCTTAGATTTCATGGATTTGGCTCCTGGTGAGGGTTGACGAATGTTCGAACGCCTTCTAGAGGCGGCTATCGGCAATACGACAGCACATCGAAGAACCATGTTGCATCGGATAGCGCGCGGGGATAACTATCGTTTACCCTAGGCATTGGCCCCCATCGGCCACATAGTTTTACCGCTCGGCCACACCGGGCCGGGGATTTACCTGCCCTCTTTCGAGCGCACTCAAAACGGGCTGGCACATCGTCTGCCAGCTTATTAGCGAAAGTGTTTGAAAAGCAGAGGCCCTGTTATCAAACTGGCCCACGCGCTTGCGCAAGCCTCAGTTCGGGTTCTCGAAAAACACGTAATTTGTGGCGTAGTCGCTGATCTCGAAATAGACTTTTTTCTCGTTCGCATCGGCTTGCATGTTTAGGTTTTCGTCC
>CANJXV010000057.1 GCA_947478935.1 Comamonadaceae bacterium | reverse complement strand
GTGTGGGTGGCGCGCGGCAGCATGCCGTATTCGGCGGTGACCCAGCCCTCGCCACTGCCACGCTTGTGCGGCGGCACTTTTTCTTCCACCGACGCGGTACACAGCACGCGTGTGGCGCCAAACTCGATCAGTACTGATCCTTCGGCATGTACCGTATAGCTACGGGTAATCCGGACCGGACGCAATGCATTTGCGGCGCGGGCGCCACTGCGGACAAATTCAGTCATGGAAAACTTTCGAAAGAGGTGCAGGCAAAGGAGAAGCCTGCCCCACGGCCACAGGCCGGACGATCCAAACCTGCTAGCGGGCGGGATTATCGGTCTCTTCCCAGCGCACCGTCAGGGCGGTGACATTGTCACTGCGGGGTCCGCCGTTGTGCAAAGCCAAATTCACCAAAGCCGTGGTGGCCTCCGAAACCTTGGAATCTTGCATGGCTTGAACAATGTCTGTCTCCGTCACCGAATCCCACAAGCCATCGGAGCACAAGAGCAAGCGGTCGCCAAAGCGCAATGGAACGGGTTTGGCCACCTCAATGAAAGGGACGCTGCAAGCTCCCAGGCAACTAAACAGTGTGTGGCGGCTGGGAAGTTCCAGGCCGCTGTCAACACCGAGGCCACCGTCACGCACCAATACAGAATGGTCCTGGGTGCGCGTAAGGACCTCGCCCTGTCGAATCAAATACCCACGCGAATCGCCGCAATGGCCCATATGAGCGAAACCGTCTTGCACGATCACGACCACCATAGTGGTGCTCGGCGTGTCGACCATCGAATGGCTGACCGCGTAAGCGACCAGGCTTTCGTGGACGTCGGTCATGGCTTCGGTCAGAAAATTCGATACTTTGTCAATATTGGGACAGGCATGGGTACGGAACTTTGACATCACCACCCGAAGACCCAGCTGGGACGCCACGTCCCCGTCAGGATGTCCGCCCAAGCCATCGGCCACGAGAAAAATGGCGGACGATTTCGAATAGGTGTAACCCATGCGGTCTTCATTGCGCTTGCGGCCACCTATTTGGCTGGTTTGGAATACAGAAAATTTCATATCGTTGACATCCCTCAGGCCAAGCGCTTGGAAAAAGCTTTGATGCGCTCAGACCAGGGGTTAGCTGCTTGCATTGGCGGCAGTGACGGAAGGGCGTCCTCCATAACGAACTCATGCGGCGTCAACATTTTTTGAAGGGCATATACCGAATGCGGGCGACGGGCAGGCGTTGTCGCCATACAGTCCGCCACCAAATCCACCAGGCTGTCCGAATACACCGCGCGCAGTTCCTGCAAATACTGGCCCAACCGCACTGCACCATCCTGGGCCGCCAGGTCTGGCGGTGGATGCCCTTTCATACAAGAAAAAATACAGGCACCGATGGCATAAATATCTGTCCATGGGCCGATGGCACTGCCCTTTTGGCGTATCTCAGGGCTTGAAAAACCCGGCGTAAACATTGGATTCAGGTATTTGCCATCGTTGTGTAAAACATTGCGTGCCGCACCGAAATCAATCAACACGGCGCGTTCCTGTTCCGTAATAAAAATATTAGCCGGCTTGATATCCAAGTGCAGCATGGTGTGCTGATGCACCACGCGCAAACCACCGAGCACCTCATCAAACAATGACCGGATGGTGCTTTCGCGGAACACTTTCGGATTTTTAAGACCCACCGCCGTCATGATGAACTCCTGCAGGGAGGCGCCCTCCAAGTAATTCATGACCAGGTACACCGTGTCATTGGCTTGGAGAAAATTGAGCACACTGACCACGCTCGGGTGCGAAATTTGCGCAAGCGCTCGTCCCTCTTCCAAAAAGCAGCGCATGCCCATCCGGTACAAAGCGTTTTTTTCAGGGGCCACAGTAACGGCGCAATGGGCGCCATTACGTCGGGCAAGTGCGCTAGGCAAATATTCTTTGACTGCGACCTGCTGACCGGTGGGACTGATCGCTCGATAGACCACACCGAATCCGCCTGCGCCAATTTTGCTGACGATGCGGTAGCCATCGACCATGGTGCCGGGGGGCAATGGCTCGGGTGCGAAGCGGGCAATTTCCTTTTTCATGGCTTTTTTTGTCGGATCGCTCCCGCCAACCAAGCCTGGTGCCTCACGAAGCGCCGGAACACGGTTCTCCTTGAGGAGAAGCGGGTTATTCTTGGGTCCTCCGATACCCACCAAAAAAGGAATAATTCAATGCGAGTCTACAGTATGACCGGCTACGCCAGTGTGCAAAGCCAGTCGGTCGCCGGGGCGCCATCAGCACAAGCTGGCGCCGCGCCAGCGGGGCGCTTGGGGATAGAAATCCGCTCGGTCAACAGTCGCTTCCTCGATCTGAGTTTGCGGCTGCCCGACGAGCTGCGCGCCAGTGAACCTGCCTTGCGGGAGCTATTAACCGCCAGACTCAAACGTGGCAAAGTGGAAGTGCGTGCCGCCATTGAAATGGAAAAGTCCGCAGGCGTCGCAGCTCCGTCGTTCGCCCTGCTACAAAAGCTCCAGCACACCCAGACCTTGGTGCTAGAGACGCTGCCCCAGGCTGCGCAACTAACCGTGGCCGACGTGCTACGCCTGGCGGGCACTGAGTCGCAAGGCACCCAGGATTGGAGCGGGGAAGTCATCAGCCTGGCACGACTGGCTCTGGAATCACTGACAGGAGCCCGCGCTCGGGAGGGCGAGCGGCTGGCGCACATGCTGCTCGAACACATCGGCCATTTACGCGGATTGGCCGTCCAGGCCGAACCGCTAGTGCCCCAGGTGGTGGAGCAGCAAAGATTGCGTTTTGTCGAAAAATGGCGTGAAGCAATGACTTTATCGGCTGGCGGGGTGACGCCGGAAGCTGCGCAAGACCGGGCGCTGACCGAAGCGACTGCCTTTGCCATCCGCATCGACGTGGCTGAAGAACTGACGCGACTCAAGGCGCACCTGGACGAATTGGAGTCCCTGATCCGCAAAGGCGGCGAAATCGGTAAGCGGCTGGATTTTTTGATTCAGGAATTACACCGCGAGGCCAACACCATGGGCTCCAAGTCGGCGGCCCTGCCCTTGACCCGTATTTCGGTAGACATGAAGGTACTGATTGAGCAAATGCGCGAGCAGGTGCAGAACATAGAATGACTAGCAGTTCACACTAGCCGACTGCCGCCATGGAATATCCCGGAAATCTGTTTGTTGTCGCAGCCCCTAGCGGAGCCGGCAAGTCCAGCCTGGTGCGCGCCTTGCAGGAACTGGACTCCCATGTGCAACCCTCGGTCTCGCACACCACGCGGGCGCCGCGCGGCCAAGAAAAGCACGGGCGCGAGTACTTTTTTGTATCTGAGCCCGAGTTTGACGCCATGGTGCGGGCCGATGCCTTTGTGGAATGGGCGCATGTGCACCAGCACCGCTACGGCACCTCCAAAAAAGCGATTGCCGAGCGCATGGAGCAAGGTGCGGATGTGATTTTAGAAATCGACTTCCAGGGCGCGATCCAAATTAAGGAAGCTTTTGCCAATGCAGTGTGCATTTTTATCCTCCCCCCCAGCTGGGAGGAATTGCGAGCCCGCCTCGAGCGGCGTGGCGAGGACAGCGCGCAAACCATAGAGATACGCATGAAAAACGCCGCCGTAGAGGTCGCTCAGGCCGGGAAATTCGACTTCGTTATAATCAACGAGTTATTTGATCGCGCGCTGTTTGACCTCAAAGCCATTGTTCACGCGCAGCGTCTCAAGTTCGCAGCCCAGGCGCGCAGCCGTGCTGATACCTTCCAAGCGCTCAACATCCCCTAGTTTTTCCGGAGAATTGCATGGCTCGCATCACTGTAGAAGACTGCCTCGAGCAGATCCCCAACCGATTCCAACTGGTGCTTGCCGCCACCTACCGCGCGCGCATGCTCAACCAGGGCCACACGCCAAAAATCGAAAGCAAAAACAAACCTGGCGTGACCGCGCTACGCGAAATTGCAGCAGGCAAGATCGGCATTGAAATGCTAAAAAAAGTACCTTTGTAATGGGCTACTGATTGCAACTAAAGGCCCTTCGTAGGGCCTTTTTTTATGCGCCCGCGCAATCTCAAGCGCTGGCGAGTGCACGCGTTTCAAATGGACTTGGATTGTCAGGAAACGATATAGGCGCCACTGCCTGTGGATAGCAAAGTGCCGTCAGGCCCAAAAAACTCCATGCGTGTTGATGCGACGCGCGAGCCCAGGCGCAGCACCTGAGCATGTAATTCAAAGTAGGCGCCTATGCCGGGCCGCAAATAGTCAATGCGTAGATCAATCGTGCCCAAATTGGCAAAACGGCGCAACCTTTGCATGGGTGCCTCGTCCATATGGCGAGCGCCTATGGCTGCCATCACGGCCAAGCCGCCCATGGCGTCAAGGCTCGCGCTAATGACGCCGCCATGGATCCGGTTGTAGCTGAAATGCCCCACCAACTCGGGCTTCATCTCAATGCGCGCGCGAACCTTCGCCGGCCCCAAGTCGTGGATTTTGAGACCCAGCACCCGGTTAAACGAAATCATTTCTTCGAATATTTTTTTGAGTCCGTTAACAAACTCTTCTTCGAAAACAATGTCCTCCAGGGGTACGGAAGCGCGCTTGCGCGCTGCCGCTAGGGATGCGGAACCCGTCTTTATTGCGGCGCCTAAGGCCGGCGGGGTGTGGATATCGGACGCAGCCAGCGGCTGATTGTGAGGCGCGCTAGAAGCGCTGTCGGGGGACAAGTCAGAAGTGGGCATGCCGGGATTGTCACAGGTCTCGAACCTGAGCGGGCGAACTATGGCCGAAGTCCTACCGCGCGTTGTGCAGTCCCACTGGTTAAAGCATTGAAAAATCGGGTTTGCGCTTTTCCAGAAATGCCGAGAAAGCCTCTTTGGCATGCGGCGATTGAAGCAAGCGCCCGAAGGTGGCGCCTTCTTCGGCCATCTGTGCCAGCACCTGGGCCAACTGGCCTTTTTTCATCAAGCGCTTGGTTTCCATCAGGGCCGGTAATGGCTTGGCCGCAAGTTTGAGCGCCTGTCTGCGCGCCAATGCATTGGCTTCGGACGGTGGTACCACGCGGTTAACCAAGCCGATCTCCAGCGCAGTTTCGGCGAGCAGCGGCTCACCAAGAAGTAAAGCCTCGGCGGCGCGGTGGTAGCCCATTAGTTGGGGCGCCAGCAAACTCGATGCGGCTTCGGCGCACAAACCCAGGTTGACAAAGGGCATGGAAAAAGCCGCGTTGTCCCCGGCATAGACTAGATCGCAGTGGAACAGCATGGTGGTGCCCACACCCACGGCTGGGCCACATACCGATGCGACCAAGGGCTTGGGGAAGGCGGCGATTCCTCGCAAAAAGCGCGATACATCGGAATCAGGCGTATCTGCCGAGGGCGCGCGGGCGAGGAAATCGGCGATGTCGTTACCGGCGCTGAAAATCGACGGATTGCCTTGCAAAACCACCGCATGCACGCTTGGCGCGGCAGCCGCTTCTAGCAGGGCATCGGCGATAAATGCGTACATGGCCTGGGTGAGCGCATTTTTCTTGTCCACCCGGTTCAGGGTCAAGGTCATGACGCCTTCGGAAACATCTTTCAATACGTCTTGCATGCATGCTATCCCTTCGGGACACCTTATTCCTTGAAATACACCAGTTGGTGCGTCGTGGCCAGCATGATGCCGGCCTCACTCCACAAATAACCGCTTTGATCAAAAAACCCATCGCGAAATACCTGCCCGCGCGCTTGTGCCAACAAATAGCCGGCACCCACTTGTGTGAGCTGCTGCGCATCGGCATGGAAGTACACCGTCATAGAAACCGTGCCCGCAGGCACATGTTTGGGACGGCGCAACCACACGCGGGGGAAAAAAATATCCGCATAAGCCGCGATGGACGGATAGTCCAGCGCGCGCTTGGCACTGTCGCGCACCCACAGGCAACTGGTGCTGGCCGACTCGGGCGGTAGCGCGCTATCGAGGCCATCCCATTTTTGTGGAAGTGCCCCGGCAAGGCTGCGCATTTCGTAACGAGAGAACCATTCGACCATGGTGGGCATCTGCACCACCGGCACCTCGTGGGGCGGACGCACTAGGGGCATGGGCACGTCGTTAGCGCCCCAGGTACTGCGACGCATCGCCGTCAAAGCAGTGCCAGTCAGCACACAGGCCTGAGTGCCATCGGCCTGCGCTTGGTGGATTTCAAAAGTCCAGTGCTGCGTGGAACGGTTGGTGCGCGCCGCCTTGAGATGCAAGTAGTAGGGGCCCAGGGCGATCCCCGCCACGTAATTAATCGTCAGCGACAGCGGCGTTCCTAGGCATTGCGGGTGATCCATGATGGCACGCACAACCGTAGCGGCCGTGATGCCGCCAAAGGGGCCGACCATATTGGCCCACGCCGGTGTTGCGTGGCCTAAGAGGATGCCATCGCCCTGAGGCTCTAGAACCAGGGCCTGGTCAAAAGGATGCAATTTCGTCAATTTATTCCACACGCACCCAGGTTTGGGTACGACCCAGCATAGGAGTACCTATATATCCGCGCACTTCTAGTTTTTTGCCACCTTCGATGGGTGTCAGTTTGAGGCGGTAATCGGTGCCATTGTTCGGGTCCAGGATCTTGCCGCCTTCCCAGAAATCTTTGCCTTCAACTTTTTTACCGCCACGAACGATCTCCAGGCCGATCTTGGGTTTGCCCTTGCGGTCGTCGCTGCATTTATCGCAATTGGGTTCAGGATCAGGATTTGCCTCCAAACCACGCACCACCACACCAGAAAGCTCGCCTGCGGCGTTGGCAGCAATACGTACCTCGGCTTTGGGTTTGCCGGTCTTGTCGTCAATGGTATGCCACAGACCCAAGGGGGTCATTTGTGCCAGCGCCAAGCCACTGAACGTTGCAAGCAGTCCAAGTACTGTCATTTTTTTCATCGGTTTTCTCCTAGTTTCGTTTTAAGGTGGGTGACTGTAACGCGCTTCAAACCAGCGCCGCGTCCGTGTCCATTAGCACTGCACTGCCCTGGCGGGCGGTCTGCATCAGGCTGGTGGTTTCAGGAAAGAGTTTGGCAAAGTAAAAACGCGCGGTTTGCAGTTTGCCCAAATAGAAGGGGTCGGAATTGCCCGCCGCGATTTGGCGCAAAGCCACCTGGGCTGTGCGCGCCCAGAAATAGCCTAGGGTCCAATGCCCGGCCACGCGCAAATAGTCCACCGCCGCAGCGCCCACTTCGTCGGGGTTTTGCATGCCTTTCATAGCGATGTCCATGGTGAACTGGGTCATTTGCTGGCCCAGATCAGCCACTGGCTTGATGAACTCAGCCATTTTTTCATTCGCCGCTTCTTCTTGCGCTAACTCCAGCACCAGCTTGCCGAATTTGCGCAGCGTGGCGCCGTTGTTGCCTAAAATTTTGCGGCCCAACAAATCCAGCGACTGGATGGTATTGGTGCCTTCGTAAATCATGTTGATGCGGGCATCGCGCACATACTGCTCCATGCCCCATTCCTTAATATAACCATGGCCGCCGAACACTTGGAGGCACGTTGAGGTGGCAATCCAACCGTTGTCGGTGATGAAAGCTTTCACGATCGGAGTTAGCAGCGCCAGCATTTCACCAGCGTCTTTGCGTACTTGCTCGTCGGGGTGGCTGTGCTCTTGCTGTAAGAGCATGGTGCAAAAGCCTTGCATGGCGCGACCACCCTCGGCATAGGCTTTGGCAGTGAGCAGCATTTTGCGAACATCCGGGTGCACGATGATGGGATCGGCCGCTTTGTCCTTGGCTTTGGTACCCGAGAGCGACCGCATTTGGATGCGGTCCTTGGCATAGGCCAGGGCATTTTGGTAAGCCACTTCGGTCAGTGCCAGCGACTGGTTGCCCACGCCCAGGCGGGCTGCGTTCATCATCACAAACATGCCGTTCATGCCTTTGTTGGGAGCGCCGACCAAGGTACCCACAGCGCCATCCAAAACCATTTGGCAAGTGGCACTGCCTTTGATACCCATTTTGTGCTCCAGACCTCCGCAGTAAATGCCATTGCGCGCACCTAGGCTGCCGTCTTCTTTGACCAAGAACTTGGGCACGATGAACAGGCTCACGCCCTTGATACCGGGAGGCGCATCGCTCAAGCGCGCTAGCACCAGATGCACGATGTTCTCGCTCATATCGTGCTCACCGGCGCTGATGAATATTTTGTTGCCGGTGATGTGGTAGGTGCCATCGGGCTGCGCTTCGGCACGGGTGCGCATCAAACCCAGATCGGTACCGCAATGGGGTTCCGTCAGGCACATGGTGCCGGTCCACTCACCGCTAACCATCTTGCCAAGGTAGGTGGCTTTTTGGGCATCGGTGCCATGCGTGGCCAAGGACGCGTAGGCGCCGTGGGTCAAGCCCGGGTACATCGTCCAAGCCTGGTTGGCGCTGTTGAGCATCTCATAAAAAAACTGGTTCACGATCAGGGGCAGGCCCTGGCCACCATAGGCCGGGTCGCTGGACAGCGCCGGCCAGCCGCCCGCGACATACTGGGCATAGGCCTCTTTGAAGCCCTTGGGTGTCGTCACCTGGTGTGTCGTCTGGTCCAACTGGCAACCTTCAGCATCACCGGTAATATTGAGCGGAAATAGTATTTCGGAAGCAAATTTCCCGCCCTCCTCCAACACGGCGTTCATGGTTTCAGCGTCCATGTCGGCGTGCGCCGGCATCGCTTTAAGGTCGTCCACCACATGCAATAACTCATGCATAACAAATTGCATATCGCGCAGGGGCGGGGTATAACTGGGCATAAAGAAAGCTCCTAAGTTTCAATAAATCAAGGGAAATCGAGTTGGGCGAATGTGCTCAAACCTGGCGTGTCGCCGCGCCTTGGGTTTGGTGGTTTCTCTGCAAAATGTTTTCAAACCCCTGGTTCGCTTGTGCCAATGAACCGGGCTTTTGCAAAAACCGGGCTTCGTAATGCAGGGCCAAAATTAATCCGTGTATCTCAAAGGCAATTTGTGCGGCATCCGCCTGCGCGGCTAGGTGGCCACATCCTTTGGCTTGTACCACCGCCCTAAATAAGGCGTCTTGCCACTGGCGTACCGCGTGGGATAAGGCATCGCGCACCGGGCCAGGCCGGTCATCAAACTCCACGGCGCCACTGATAAATATGCAGCCAGACTGAATTTCAACCGCAACCCGCTTCATCCAGTTTTCAAATAGTGCGCGCAAACGCGGCAAACCACGCGACTGCTGCAAGGCGGGGAAAAATATTTCCTGCTTAAAGCAGTTGAAATACTCGTCTATCACTGAAATTTGAAGTTCTTCGCGGGATCCAAAGTGGGCGAAAACTCCGGACTTGCTCATGTGCATCACCTCGGCGAGCAATCCGATGCTGAGCCCTTCCAAGCCCAGCCGGGTGCTGAGGGTGACCGCCGCCTGGACAATTGCTTGCTTGGTTTGCTGCCCCTTTAACAAGGCGCGCCCAGAATTTTTGGGTTCCAAGGCCTCAGGCGGGAGGCTTAGCAGGGCGACGGAGGACATGGTTGGGCGATAGGATACAAAATAGAACGGTCGTGCTATTTTGCACCAGATATTCCCCGCCGCAGCTTATCACCCTAAATTTCTGGGTATTTTGAGTCAGGATGAGCGGATCATGGTGCCAAACGCCTGGTCGCTGAGGATTTCCAATAACAGTACATGGGCAATGCGGCCATCGATGATATGTACCGCCTTGACGCCGCTTTTAGCGGCATCGAGTGCGCCACTGATTTTGGGAAGCATTCCGCCGGAAATACTGCCATCCGTCACCATGGCATCGATTTGACGGGCGCTTAAGTCCGTAAGCAATTCGCCCGCTTTATTGAGCACACCGCTGATATTGGTGAGCATTAATAGTTTTTCGGCTTGCAACACGGTCGCCAGTTTGGCAGCAACTACGTCGGCGTTGATGTTGTAGCTTTCGTTGTTTTCGCCAAACCCAATAGGGCTGATAACGGGAATAAAGGCATCATCCTGCAAAGCCAGAACCACTGAAGGGTCCACGCTCAAAATATCGCCCACCTGACCAATATCATGCTCAATCGCCGGGTCCGTATGGTCCAGCATTTTGAGTTTCTTAGCGCGGATCATGGCTCCATCGCGCCCCGTCAAGCCCACCGCTTTGCCACCGGCTTGGTTGATGAGTCCAACAATTTCCTGCTGCACTTGGCCGGCAAGCACCCACTCAACCACACCCATGGTTTCGGCATCGGTGACGCGCATGCCCTGAATAAAGGAGCCGGTTTTGCCCAAACGCTGTAGTGCATTCTCAATTTGGGGGCCGCCGCCGTGTACCACCACGGGGTTGATACCCACCAGCTTAAGCAAAACCACGTCCTGCGCAAACGCCGCCTGCAAGGCTGGGTCGGTCATAGCATTGCCGCCGTATTTAATCACCATGGTTTTACCATGGTACTTACGGATATACGGCATGGCGCGCGCCAGGGTTTCGGCCTTGGCATGGGTGCTAATTGAAGTCATGGCGGTACGAGTGCGTCAAATAATGGGGATTATCTCCCTGACGCGCTCATGTGCGGTACATTTAAGCAGATTGAAGTGCAAATTGGTTTGCGACGCCAACAGCGCGCCCAATTTGGGCTCATTCAATCGGTGCGCACTAAGCCAAGAACTTGGCTTAGCTGCACGGGCCAAGGCGCACGTGGTGCGCTTGGAAGATATCTGAAAGGTCGGATTAATGAGCGGCGGGGCTAGCGACCGCAAACAACTCTTTGGCTTGCCCTTGGGCAACCAGGGAAGCGAGCCACTTGGGTGTCAGCCCACGGCCGGACCAGGTTTCGCCGTTGGGGCCACGGAATTTGGCAGCCACCGGTTGGCCCGCTTTACGCGCTGCTTTGGGAGCTTTTGACGCCTTTACTTTGGCTGGACGACCTGCTTTGGAAGCACCTTTGGCGCTTTTGCGCGTCTGCAAGTCTTTCATGGTGATGCCGAAAGCTTGCATCTTCGCCTGTATATCACGCACGGTAGCCGCGAATTCTTTGGACTTAATCTCAGCTGCTTGTTTTTGCAGCTTTTCGATTTGGCCTTGGATATCAATCAAATTAGTCATTAGTTACTCCAGCAAAGAAAAGTATAGGTACGAGATTATATGCGGGTTTCATGCGAACAAAATACCAAAGCCACCTCCTGAAGTAGTGTTAAATGTAAAGATAATAATATTTATATCGGCGGATTCAAGCACGAAGTGCAACTTTGATTAACTGAGGTAAAGGTGGCTGAGAATGTTTAGCATTCAAGGCTTCTTGACCTGCCAGTCGAAGTTGCCCATGAATTACAAACATCTCAGCCAAGTGG
>CANJXV010000056.1 GCA_947478935.1 Comamonadaceae bacterium | reverse complement strand
CCTTCCAGCGCCAGTACTTGCAGCACTTGCGCGCGCGTGAGGCCCAGATGCAGCAGCAGCCCAAACTCTTTGCGCCGCGCCAGCACCTGCGCGCTAAAGCTGGCCGCCACGCCAAACAGGCCGATACCAATCGTCACTGCTTGCAGCCAGTAGGTGACGGCAAAGCTGCGGTCAAAAATATCCATGGTGCGGCTACGAATTTCTTGCGCGGAGCCGAACTCCAAAAGACTTGCCGGCGCATCTTCTATTGCCGCGGCCTCGTGCATATCCGTCGCAGAGCTATCTGCAAATGCGTTTGTCTGTTTGTCGGGTTTGAATTCCTCAGCATTCGTGGCATCAGGGTTTGCTTGGGCCTGCGCTTGAGCGCGCTTTTTTTGTGTCCTTGCCCCGTTGATCGCCATCGCATTAGCCAGGTCGCGAATCGCCTGCTCCACTTGCGCGCTGTCCTTACCCGCGTGCAGCCACAGCGCTAAATCGTTGACGCGCGAATCATCACTTAATTGCGCAAAGTCCCGGCTGTCTATGACCACAGTGCCAAACTGCCGCGCATAGTCGCGCCACACACCGGCCACAAAAAAGCGCGGCCTCTGTATGCCCGCACGCGTTTGTGAAGCCAGCGCTTGGGCCAGCGGCGGCAATTCGCGCCCAGCGCGTGCGCCATACAAGTCCACCATGGCTTCGCTGACGTATACCGCAATAAAACCTGCGGGCGTAGGCAAGGGCGGGGCCAGCAACGGCAGGTCGGTATCCATCGCCGTCGCATTCGTGCTTTGTGTTGCGCGTAAGGGCCGCACCAGCAGCGCTACCGGCGGACGCGTGCTATCAAATGTCAGCGGCATGCTGCGCTGTGGTCGCAGACGATCCACCTGCGGCAGCGCGCGAATCGCTTGTATAAATTGCGGATCAAAGTACGCATGCTCTGCGCTGCCCGCGCTGCCGGCCGTGCGAACATAGAGGGTAGCGGGTAACACCGTGTCTAGCCATTGCAGCATCGAGCCTCTAAAGCTGCCCACCATTACCGTTAGCGCCACCGCCAGACTCAGCGAGGCGACCACGCCGCTCACGGCAATGGCCGCGCCTGCGCGCATGCGCCGCGCCCGCTCTACCGCTAGCAAGGCCAGTGGCTTGTGCGCCACCAGGAGTGCGACGCCGTCTAGCAACCAACCCACCAAAAGGGGCAGGGCGCTGATACCGCCCAGCAGTATCAAGGCCACACTGACGTAGGCCGCTAAGGGCACGCCGCCAATCGGTGGCAGCATCGCCAGCACCGCGCCAGCGGCTAACAAGGCCAGGCCTGCAGGGGCATGCCCTGTGCCTTGCGCAGAAAAGCCCAGGCCTTTGAGTGTTTGGGCCGGTGCCAAATGCGCCGCCATGCGTGCCGGCCACCAGGCGCCTATCAAGGCAGCCAGCACGCCCAGTGCACCAAATGCAAAGGCCGCGCCGCCACTCCATTGCAGGGCAGGCATGGCCCCCGAAAAATAGCCGCCACCCAGGTCGCCGCCCAGCATGCGCAGCGCCAGCATCGCCAGGCCGGTTCCCAGCGCAATCCCTAGCACGCTGCCCAAAAGGCCCAGCGTTCCAGCTTCCAGCAGGATTAAACCCCAGCGCTGGCGCGGGTCCATGCCTAGCACGCCTAGCAAAGCCAGTGGCTGCGCGCGCCGCGTCACGCTGAGCGCGAGCACCGAATACACCAAAAAGCCACCGGTAAACAAAGCCACTAAAGCCAGCACCGTCAGGTTCACCCGGTAAGCACGCGACAAATTGTCCATACGCGCCATGGCCTGGCCGGGTTCGGCCAGCACGGCATCGGTAGGCCAATCGGGCTGGGCTTGTAGCTGCGCCATAAACACAGTCCGATCCACGCCGGGGCGCAGTTGCACATCCACGCGGCTGAGCTGTCCCAACATACCAAAAACAGATTGCGCAGCCGCCACATCCATGACTGCCAACGGCGTGCCACCCGCCGCTATACGCCCCGCCAGACGCATACTTTTCCATTGCATACCTTGTTGCAGGCGCACCGTGCTCGCTGAGCTCGGAGTTGTGATTGCAGCCCCATTTGGTGCAGGGCTTGAGCTTGTACTAGCCTCCACGCGAGGCCCGTATTCGGAGCCATTTGAAGGCAGCAAAGCCGCCCGAGCCGCGCTGTTTAAAAACACCGCATCGGGCGCAAACACATCCAAGCGACCCAGCGCGCTGTCAGGTAGCGGCAGCACATCCGGCGTGATGCCTACCACTTGCAAAGCATCGACTCCCAATACGCGAATGGGCAGCTTGCTACTCCCCTGCAAAGGCCCGTTGCTAAGAATGTGAGGAAGCAAAGCATAGGTATTGAGTTCAATCACCGGCGAGGCGCTTTGCACATCGGGGTGGCGGCTAAGGCGGCCATAGATCGCCTCGTTGATGACAGGTTTGCTGCGGCCTTGCACTTGCACATCAGCCTGCCCGGCTACGCTGCGCATGCCGCGCGCAAATTCATCCAGCGCTGAGGCGTTGATCACATGCACCGCAAACGCTAGCGCCACTCCCAGCATCACCGCCACCACCGCCGCGCCATTGCGCCAGGGGTGGTGACGCAGTTCCTGCCAGGAGAAGCTAGTAAAGAGAGGCCAGATCGCGTTGGGCATGGCCCGATTGTCGTGGCCCTGACCACCACGCCGCGGATTGCCAGTGCCCAAGGCCTTGCAATGACCCAAGTCCTGTCTGCGAGGAGTGCAAGCGCCGCGGCAGTCCATGGGTGCGCGCAGCGCTGAAATGCCGCTTGCTGCGACATCCCCTTAGTGGCTCAGCCGCGCGGGGTATGATCGCAGCTTCACCGGGGGTGTCTGGCGCAAGCTGGGCTGAGAAATACCCCATGAACCTGATCTGGGTCATGCCAGCGTAGGAAGTGTGATGGGGAAAATGCCGTGTTTTGTGGGCCTCTTTTTCGTTTCATACCTCCTTGCTGGATTGTTTTGAAACGTAAATAAAGGCATTCCATGCGACACGGCATTTTTTCATTTTCGCGGCGTAAAGCGCTGGCTACCCTGCTGGTAGGCGGCGTCTTAATGGGCGCAAGCTTGGCCAGCTTGGCGCAAGAGTTGCGAGTGCTAACGCACAGCTCTTTTGGTGTGCCCAAACCCCTGCTCGCGCAGTTTGAAAAAGAGGCTGGCGTCAAGCTGCGCATTAGCAAGGCCGGCGATGCCGGTGAAATGCTCAACAAGCTAATCCTGACCCGTAAAGCGCCTATCGCCGATGTGGTCTATGGCATCGACAACACCTTGGCTGCCAAAGCCATTGCCGCTGATGTGCTCGATGCCTACAGCGGCCCGGCCAGCCAACGGGCCGCAGCGCAGACGCTACCCGCGCCTTTGGTCCCCGTGGACTATGGCTATGTCACGATCAACTACGATGTGCAATGGTTTGCCAAGCGCAACCAGGCTTTGCCAAGCAGCCTGGACGACTTAAGCCAGCCCGCCATGGCCAGCCTGCTCGTGGTGCAAAACCCAGCGACTTCCAGTACTGGCTACGCATTTTTGCTGGCCACTGTCGGTGCGATGGGCGAAGAAAAAGCCTTTGATTGGTGGGCGCGCATGCGCAAGGGCGGCGTGAAGGTGGCCAAGGGTTGGAGTGAGGCCTATTACACCGATTTCAGCCGCGCCGAAGGTGGCGCACGCCCCATGGTTATCAGCTATGCCACTAGCCCGGCGGCGGAATTGTTTTACAGCAAAGAAAAGCTAACCCAGCCGCCCACGGGCAGCCTCAGCTTGCCCGGCGCGGTGTTTAAACAAGTCGAAGGCGTGGCTTTGGTCAAGGGCGGACAGGCCCGTCCTGCTGCAGAAAAATTTATCGAATTTATGCGCTCTGCGCAAGTGCAAAAGCAATTGCAAACCGAGATGTGGATGTACCCGGTCGAGCCCGGTGTGGCGCGCGCGGAGGTGATGAAGTTTGCCCCGGAACCGGCCAAAGCTGATGCGCCTTCGGACAAAGACATTGCAGACAAAGGCGCTGCCTGGGTGGCGCGCTGGACGCAGGTGGTGTTGAAGTAAATCCGTCCAATGTGCACACTCCTGGCTGTTTTGCTATGGGCGCTTTTCGCTCGGGGTGCTGGCGCTTATCGCGTTGCGTGTGAGGGGCGTTGTGCCTAAATCGCGAGTCGACCTGTCCGCCACAGCGGACACCTGGGCTTTGGCCTGCCTACCGCTCGTATTTTTGCTAGCGGTGCTCATTGCGCCTGCGCTTCGCCTGTTGGCAGAGGCTGGTGCGGTGGGCAGTAGCGACGCGGCCTGGCTCGCGCCATTGCAAGACCCTTATTTGCGCTGGCGGCTGCTGTGGTCCGGCTTACAGGCCTGCATCACTTGTGTGTTGGTTTTATGGGTGGGCCTGCCCTTAGCTTGGGTGCTGGCCCGGCTGGAATTTGCCGGGCGTAGCTGGCTCTTGCGCGCGTTGATGTTGCCCTTTGTCGTGCCCACGCTGGTAGCGGCCATGGGCGTATTGGCCCTGGCCGGGCCGCAAGGACTGTGGCAGCGTTGGGGTGGCGCTTCCTGGCAGGGTACGCCGTATTTGCTCTTGTATGGAAATGTGTTTTTTAACCTGTGCGTGCTGGTGCGCGCCGCGACCGAGGCGCTGGAGCAAGTCAGCGCGTCCCGTGTGGCGGCAGCGCGTACGCTAGGCGCTACGCCCTGGCGCACGTTTTGGCGCATCGAGTGGCCCGCTATTGCGCCCTGGCTGATGTCGGCCATGTGCCTTGTGTTTTTGTATTGCTTTGCCGGCTTCGGGTTGGCGCTGGTGCTGGGCGGGCCGGCCTATGCCACGGTGGAAGTGGAGATTTACACGCTGGTGGCGTATGAGTTACAAATCAGCCAGGCGGGCGTGTTGGCGGTCTGCACGCTATGCCTTACAGCGCCCTGCGCGCTGGTGTATGCGATCTTGGAGCGCCGTTTGGCCACGCCGTTGCGCGCGGACCGCATTGCGCGTCACAGGCCACACAACGCAGCGCAGTGGTTGGCGGTGTGTTTCACAGTGCTGACGCTAGGCCTGGTCTGTGCGGCACCGGTGTTGGCTATTCTTGCGCGCGCTGTGGGGGCGGGTGCAAAAGCGTGGACCGTGCTGCTAGAACCAGATACCGCGCACGCGCTTTGGAATACTGTGCGCTTTTCTGCGTCTGCGCTGGTATTGGCTACCGCGCTGGGGATTTGCCACGCTTTGGCCGCACAGCGCTGGGCGTTGTTGCGGGCGATCGCGTTTTTGCCCTTTGTAGTCTCGCCAGTCTTGGTGGCTTTTGGCTTGCTGCTGCTTTATCCCACTTGGACGGCGAGCGCGCCGCTGCTGGTTGCGGCCTATGCTTTATTGGCTTATCCCTTTATTGCCAAGGCTTTGGCCTCGGCGCTGGATGCCATGCCGACGCACTATATGTACGCAGCGGCCAGTCTGGGTGCATCGCCCTGGCGCGCGTTTTGGCGCGTGCGCTGGCCGCTCTTGCAGCGGGCATTGCGCCGGGGCATGGCTTTTGCGGCGGCCACTGCCGTGGGTGAATTTGCGGTCACATTGTTTTTAAGCCGACCCGAATGGGCCACCTTGACCACCTTGATTTACGAACACCTGGGCCGTCCGGGGCAGACGCATTACGCTTCGGCCTTAGTCTTGTCCTGTGCGCTCATGGCGCTGGCCTTTGCCGCCTTCATGCTGCTGGAGTGGCCCAGCGGTGACGACCCCTTAAACCCTTCGCCCCATGCTTGAATTACGCAATATCGTTAAACACTGGCAAGCACCCGGCGCTGGGCCACGCGTGTTGCTGGCCGATCTGTGTTTGCAAGTGAGCAGCGGCGAAACCGTGGCGATTTTGGGGCCTTCGGGCAGCGGCAAAAGCACCTTGCTCAAAATCATCGCTGGGCTGGAAGCGGTCCACGGCGGACAGGTTTTTTGCGAAGGGCAAGACATCAGCGCCGTGCCGGCGCACTTGCGCCGCTTTGCGCTTATGTTTCAAGACTTTGCTTTGTTCCCGCACTTGAACGTACAGGACAACGTGGCCTTCGGTCTGGTGGAGCAGGGCCAAAGCCGCAGTCAGGCGCGCGCGCAGGCGCTGGCCATGCTGCAGCGTTTCGAGATGTCTGGCCATGCATTGGGCCGGGTGTGGCAGCTCTCAGGTGGCGAGCAGCAGCGGGTGGCGCTGGCCCGCGCCCTTATCACGCGCCCGCGTGTGCTTTTGCTCGATGAGCCTTTTTCTGCGCTCGATACGCAGTTGCGCAACAGCTTGCGTGCCGAATTTGCCCAGCATATTGCCAGCTGGCCCATGGCGGTGGTGTGGGTGACCCACGACGAGACAGAGGCCCGTGCTGTTGGCGCTCGGGGCCTGGAGTTACAGGCAGGGGCTTTGCAACGGCGCTGGTAAAGCGCGTTGCGCGGGCTCAAGTTTCGGGCGTCTGCTGCCGATACCTAAGTAGGTCCACCATTTGGTACAGCCACTGAAAGCTAGCAGCATGAGTCACATAATCGCGTTTATCCTGGGCATGAGCGTCGCCACCTATGGTGTGGGCGAGACCGTGGCCCAAATGGAGAAGGCCTGGCGCACGGTGCAAGTCGCCATGCAAGAGCGCTTGCCTGGCCCTGAAAAGCACTAATTCGCGGGCGGCGTAGCCTTGAGCCGGTTTAGCACGGTTTCGGTCATGTGCTTTTCGAGAGAACCCTGCCACCAACTTTCCTCGCGCAGTTCGGTAAGCTCAATCAAAGTGCTGAGCCCTAGGCAAATCATCAGGCCACTGACCAAGCCGAACACCGCGCCCACGGTCCGGTGCGCTGGTTGAACCCCACTGTGGTGGAACATATAGCGGTGTAGGCGCACGCCCAAATGACCTAAATACAGCGTAACAACCAGAGCCAACAGAGCCCCAAGGCCCTGACGCAGACTTTCACCCGGACCGCTTAGCGGTAAATGCGCGCCAACGATGGGCCCCAAATAGACCACCGCAAACAGCGCCAGCACCAGGCCCAACATCGACAGCGCCTGCGGCAACCACCCCCGGTACGCGCCCGCCGCCATGGCAATAAGCAGCGTTGCGGCAAATAGCCAGTCCAGGTTTGTCATGTGCGAACTTTTTCCTCGTGGAGGATGAGCTAAGGGATGAATCTAATTATTTTGACAAATAAAAAGATTTATTTGAATTTAACATATTTTTGTCGGATTTTTATCGTGCGGCAGGACCGTGTCCCGGGTGAGACTGGGCCGATTAATTGCCGTATCAGCACGCAAGGCCATGGGTGGCTCTCAGCGGGGCCGCGTACGGGTGGTCGGCGATGTATCTATCCAACGCAATAGATTTATCAAAGCGGCGTGCGCTGGGCTGAACGGTGTAAGTACGTCTTTAGGCGAATTCCAAACGGGGTCACACTTTTGCAGCATGAAAACAAAGACCCGCATCGTGTCTTTGCAAGGGGCTTCACCCTCTTGGTGTACCTTCAGCGTCTCTTGCTCGGTACCAGGGTCGTAGGCAGTACCTTGGGCAGCATGTCCGGGTAATCCCGGCTGAAGTGAAGTCCACGGCTTTCGTGGCGGGCGCGGGCGCTTTGGACTATCAGGTCGGCCACTTGCACCAGGTTGCGCAATTCCAGCAAGTCGCGGCTGACGTGGAAGTTGGCGTAAAACTCATTGATCTCGTCTTGCAGCAGCGCGATGCGGTGGGCGGCGCGCTCTAGGCGTTTGTTGGTGCGCACAATGCCCACGTAGTCCCACATAAAGCGGCGCAGCTCATCCCAGTTGTGCGAAATCACCACCGACTCGTCAGCATCCGTCACCCGGCTGTCGTCCCAGGCGGGCAGGGCGGGCGGCGCGCTGAGGTGGCTGTTTTCAATGTCCTGGCTGGCGGCGCGGGCGAACACCATGCATTCCACCAGCGAATTGCTGGCCAGTCGGTTGGCGCCATGCAGGCCGCTGCACGCTGCTTCGCCGATGGCGTACAAACCGGTCAGATCGGTGCGGCCCTGCAAATCGGCCAGCACGCCGCCGCAGGTGTAGTGCGCGGCAGGCACTACCGGAATCGGCGCGCGGCTGATATCGATGCCCAGCTCCAGGCAGCGCGCATAGATATTGGGAAAGTGCTCCTGGATAAAGGCCAGCGGCTGGTGCGAGATGTCCAGGTACACGCAATCAAAGCCGCCTTTTTTCATCTCAAAGTCGATGGCGCGGGCCACGACATCGCGTGGGGCCAGTTCGGCGCGGGCATCGTGTTTGGGCATAAAGCGTGTGCCGTCGGGCAGCAGCAAACGGCCGCCTTCGCCGCGCACCGCTTCGCTGATAAGGAATGACTTGGCGTGCGGGTGGTAGAGGCAGGTGGGATGGAACTGGATGAACTCCATGTTCTGCACCCGACACCCAGCGCGCCAGGCAGCGGCGATACCGTCGCCGGTGGCGGTGTCGGGGTTGGTGGTGTACAGATAAACCTTGCCGGCGCCGCCCGTGGCCAGCAAGGTGTGTGGCGCGCGAAAGGTCAGCACCTCGTCACTTTCCTCGTCCAGTGCGTACAGGCCCAGGCAGCGACGCTCTGCGCCCTGATGGCCCACCACCTTGTCGCTGCTGATCAGGTCCACCAGCGTATGGTTTTCAAACAGCGTGATGTTGGTGGTTTGCTGCACCTGTTCGATAAGGGTGCGCTGCACGGCGGCGCCGGTGGCATCCGTCACATGCACGATGCGCCGCGCGCTGTGGCCGCCTTCGCGCGTGAGGTGTAAGTCGCCATTGTCCTCGGTGCTAAAGGGCACGCCCAGGGACTGTAGCCAAGCAATCGCTTGCGGCGCCTGCTCCACCACAAACTGCGTGGCTGCCAGATCGCACAAACCAGCGCCTGCCACCAGGGTGTCGTCCACATGTGCCGCAAAACTATCTGTCTTATCCCAGACCGCTGCGATGCCGCCTTGGGCCCAGCCGCTGGAGCCTTCGCGCACCGCGCGTTTGGTAATCACCGCGACACGGTATTTACTTGATAACAGTAGCGCCGAACTCAGCCCGGCCAGGCCGCTACCGACAATTAAAACGTCAAAGTCCAGCGAGGTGGTGGGCTGCGCGCTTGCCATGGCTTAGTGAATCCGCATGCCGGGCTGCGCGCCGGGCCACGGGTTCAGGATGTAAATGCCCGGTTCCGCTTTTTCGTCCGCATGGCTGGCTGCTAGCACCATGCCTTCGGATACGCCAAATTTCATTTTGCGCGGGGCCAAATTGGCTACCAGCACCGTTAACTGCCCGACCAAGTCTTCAGGCTTGTACATGCTGGCAATGCCGGAGAACACATTGCGCATCCGGCCTTCGCCTACGTCCAGCGTAAGGCGGAGCAATTTGACCGAACCCTCTACTGCTTCGCATTGCACTATTTTTGCGATGCGCAAATCTATTTTGGCGAAGTCGTCTATGGAGATGGTGGGCGCAATGTCTTCGCCGCCGGGGATCAGGGCAGCCACCACCGGCTCGGTCGTTTCAAACAAAGCGTCGAGTTGATTCACTTCCACACGCTGCATCAGGTGCTGGTAGGTCGCAACGCAGCTTGGTAAAGTTGACGCGTCCTCCCAACTGAAGGATCTGTCCAGCAAGAACAGCTCTTTGGCGACTCGATCGGACAAGTCCGGCAACACTGGAGCCAACAGAACCGATAGAAGCTTAAAACCATGCAGTGCGCGCGAACAAATATCCTGAAGTTCGGAGCGTTTGGTTTCGTCTTTTGCCAGTACCCAAGGCTTAGCTGCATCGAAAGAAGCATTGATGCGGTCTGCAACGGTCATTATTTCGCGAAGTGCTTTGCTGTACTCGCGCTCTTCATAGGCTTCTTGAGCCAAGAATGCAGAGGCTAAAGCACCCTGGACCAGTTCATTCGTACTTCCGATAAAACCTATCTGACCGTCAAAATGTTTGACAAGAAAGTTAGACGCCCTTGACGCGATGTTGACGAACTTGCCGATCAAATCCGAGTTGACGCGGGCCATGAAGTCGTCTGCGTTGAAGTCGATGTCTTCATTGCGCGCCGAGAGTTTGGCTGCCAGGTAGTAGCGCAGCCACTCGGGGTTCATGCCTAGGCTTAAGTATTTGAGCGGGTCCAGGCCGGTGCCACGGCTTTTGCTCATCTTCTCGCCGTTGTTCACCGTCAAAAAGCCGTGCACAAACACTTTATTGGGCGCTTTGCGGCCGCTGAAATGCAGCATGGCCGGCCAGAACAAGGTGTGGAAGGTGACTATGTCTTTGCCGATGAAATGGTATTGCTCCAAGTCAGGCTGGGCCATGTAGGCGGCGTAGCCCTGACCACGTTGGTCCAACAGATTTTTCAGTGAGGCCAGATAGCCAATGGGCGCATCTAGCCATACATAAAAATACTTGCCCGGCGCATCCGGTATTTCGATGCCGAAGTAGGGCGCGTCGCGGCTGATGTCCCAGTCGCCCAGGCCTTCGCTAGTGCTGCCGTCGGGGTTGGTGCGGACGCTAAACCATTCTTTGACCTTATTAGCCACTTCGGGTTGTAAGCGCCCGTCTTGCGTCCACTTTTGCAAAAACTCCACGCAGCGCGGATCGGATAATTTGAAGAAAAAATGCTCCGAGCTTTTCAGTTCAGGCCGCGCGCCTGACAGCACTGAAACCGGGTCAATCAAGTCGGTGGGCGCATACACCGCGCCGCAGACTTCGCAGTTGTCGCCGTACTGGTCCTTGGCGTGGCATTTGGGGCACTCGCCTTTGATAAAGCGGTCGGGCAAAAACATGTTTTTGGCCGGATCGAAAAACTGCTCAATCGTCTTGCGCGCGATCAGCGAGCCGCCTTCGCTTTCGGGAATGTCGCGCAGATCGCGGTAAATCTGGCGTGCAAGTTCGTGGTTTTCGGGGGCGTCGGTGCTGTGCCAGTTGTCAAAGCTGATGTGAAAACCGTCCAGATAAGGCTTACGGCCTGCCGCAATATCCGCCACAAACTGTTGTGGGGTTTTGCCGGCTTTTTCGGCCGCGATCATGATGGGTGCGCCATGGGTGTCGTCGGCGCAGACAAAGTCCACTGCGTGTCCCTGCATCCGTTGAAACCGCACCCAGATGTCAGCCTGGATGTATTCCATGATGTGGCCGATATGGAATTTGCCGTTGGCGTAGGGCAGGGCGGTGGTGACAAACAGTTGGCGGGGCATGGTGGCGTGGGTGCTTTTACAGCAACCCTGACGGGGGAAAAGGGGGCAATTTTAGACCGGCCAGCCGAAAAACTCGCAGATCGAGGTCCTTTGCGCCAGCGCATCGGCGCGGCCTAAGGCCATGAGCTCGCTGGTGTAGGCT
>CANJXV010000055.1 GCA_947478935.1 Comamonadaceae bacterium | reverse complement strand
GAGGCATGCGCCGCCGGTGCGAACACAAAACCGCTATAGGCCAGCGTGGCGTAGAGCAAGCCGCCAAACAAGCCGATGCGCCAGGTAATGGCCCAGGGCAAGGGCGAGACGCCGCCGAGCGAGCCCCGGGCCGGCGCCAGCGGGTCTGCCAGCTGTCGAGCTGCACGCGTCATCCACCAACCCCAGGGCAACAAAACCAGCGCCGCCCCCCACAAGCGTGCATAGACCACATCCAAAGGCAAGAGCGTACCGCCGCGCGCGGGGTCAGCGGTGGCGCGGGCGATGACGATAAAAGCGGTCCAAATGGAAACGGTCACCACCGCAGCGATGCGGCCTTGTGCGGAGGGAGACAGGCCAGAAGGCGATGCGACGGGGGCAGAAGAAGTCATCGCGTCGATTATCGGCGCTGGTTTGTCCCCTGCTTCCCCCCCGCCCCTTCACCCCCGCGGGGGTGAAGGGGAGCTGGAATACCCAATTTTGTTTTTTTGCGCTGGGGACGGGTGTTGATGCGGGAGGTTGCGGGGCGGGTTTGTTGTCCCCTATTGGTGAAGGTGGCAGTCGTAGTCCATGGATTGGGGCTTGGTGCGGCTGCAATTACGGATGAGGTCGCGGCAGCTACCGTGCGGGTGCGCGTGTGCAAGGTGAGCGCAGCGAACGAGCACACGCGGTGTGCGGGCTTCCTAGGCCACTAGGCCGTGCTGAGCAACACAGCGGCGCACGGATCAGGGCGGGCGCTTGTTTGAGCGTAGCGAGTTTGCGCCCGACCCCGGGCGGCGCGAGTAGCGCAAGGCAGCCCGCAGGGCCATGGCCTCTGGCTCGCCTTTTCTTTGGCTAAGTAAAGTAAAGTGAACCCAGTTGTGTCCGTACCCACCCCGTAACACCACACACACCTTGCCGCTGATAATCAGCCATGGGTTTTTATCTCCACCTGCGGCTTGGCATAACTGGGCTGTTATTTACAGTCAGCGCAAGCGCGCAGGCCCAGCTACCAGCAGCGGTGGAAGAGGCTTTGCAGCGCGCGCGCATCCCAGCCAACGCCGCCGCCTTCTTGGTGGTGGACGCGCAAGATGCCAAAGCCGCACCACGCTTGCAACACCGAAGCGAATCGCCCATGCAAGCGGCCTCGGTCATGAAGTTGCTCACTACCTATGCGGCGCTCGACTTGCTGGGGCCTGCCTTTAGCTGGAGCACCCCGGTGTACATAGACGGCCCGATACGCGATGGCACGCTCCATGGTAATTTGTACATCCAAGGGCAGGGCGATCCGCAACTCGTCTTAGAACGCTTATGGTTACTGCTGCGCCGGGTGCAAAGCCTGGGCATACAACGCATTACTGGCGACATCGTGCTAGACAACAGTGCGTTTTTTGTGCCCGACCAAGACCCAGCGGCGTTTGACGGCGAACCACTGCGCCCCTACAACGCGCGGCCCGAGGCGCTGCTCATCAATTACAAATCCATTGTCATGACTTTCACACCCGAGCCCGCCGGACGCGTGGTGCGGGTGCAGTACGACCCAGCTTTGTGGGGCGTGCAAACCCAGGACAGCGTGCCGCTAGGCAACGGCCCGTGCACCGACTATCGCGCGGGGCTAAAGGCTGACTTTTCCGACCCTTTACGCATTCGCTTTGGCGGCGCGCTGCCCGGCAGTTGTGGTGAAAAAATTTGGCCCATCGCCTATGTCGACCCGGCTACTTATGCACCGCGTGCGGTACAAGGCCTTTGGCTCGGCATGGGTGCGGGCCTGGACGGTAGCGCGCGCTGGGGCACGGTACCGTCCAAACTGCTGGAGGCCAAGCCCCTGATGGAGTGGCGCTCGCCGCCGCTGGCCGAGGTGGTGCGCGAAATCAACAAATACAGCAACAACGTCATGGCCCAGCAAGTTTTTTTGACGCTGGGTCGCGAGGGTGGTAGCGGTACCGCACGGGCCGAACAATCGCGCGCCGTATTGCAAAAATGGTGGGAAGCACGGATCGGCACAGATGACGCGCCACTGGTGGACAACGGTGCCGGCCTATCGCGCAGCGAACGCGTCAGCGCGCGCGCACTAAGCCTGCTTTTGCAACACGCCTACCGATCACCTTTGATGCCCGAATTGGTCGCTTCCCTTCCCATCAGTGGCATCGACGGCACGCTCATACGCTCCAAAGCCCGCGCGGCGGGCAGTGCCCACCTCAAGACTGGCAGCATCTTGGGCGTGAACGCCATCGCTGGCTATGTTGATGCGGCCAGTGGTAAACGCTACGTAGTGGTGGCCCTTATCAACCATGCCAATGCGGCAGCCGCGCGCCCGGTGCTTGACGCGCTAGTGGACTGGTCCGCCCAGGACAAATAAGCACATTTATGAACCTAACCGACACCATAGGCACCGTAGGCGCCACCCTGACCACCGTCGCCTTCCTGCCCCAGGTCTGGCATACCTTCCGCACCAAGGACGTGAGCGGTATTTCGCTGGGCATGTACACCGTGCTGACCATCGGCATCGCGCACTGGGTGGTCTACGGCTGGCTTCTAACGGCCTGGCCGGTCATCATCGCCAATGGCATCACCTTGTCACTGGCCCTGGCGATTTTGCTGATGAAACTGCGCTACCGCGCCTGAATTGCGTCAACTACAAGGGCGGAAGTCGGTGCAATTGCCGCCAGGAACACCGCGGAAATTCCAATGTATTTGGCTTCTTTTCCAAACTACTTATAGATTTGGTGATTGGTCAACCGCACAAGTCAAAACAAAAATGACCAGCAACACCCTGGGCATAGAGCGCAGTGCGGATGTCACTATGAGTCCCTCCGTTATCACGCTCAGCCTGGGTTACACCTTTTAAGACCGTCGCACCGCTGAAGCTTAAACTGCAAGCCCTTGCTCATAAGCGAGGGCTTTTTTTCTGTCAGCTGCGTGCCCCAAAAATAGCAGCCCCCACCCGTACCAGCGTACTGCCTGCGTGGATGGCGGCTTCTAAATCGGCGCTCATGCCTAAAGACAAGGTGTCCAGGTCAAAGCCCTGGGCTTTGAGGGATTTGTACAGCGCCTGGCTGCGCTGATGGACTGCCAGAGCACTAGCGAAGTCAGGCGCAGGCTCGGGAATACTCATGATGCCGCGTAGGCGCAGGCCAGGCAGGCTGGCAATAAGGCTGGCCAACTCGGCAGCCTGTTGCGGCGGGACGCCGGCCTTGGTCGGACCGCCATCGACGTTAACCTGAATGCAAACCTGCAGCGGCGGGTGCCCTGCCGGCCTTTGCTCGCTCAGCCTTTGCGCGATTTTGGGCCGATCCACCGAATGCACCCAGTCAAAATGCTCGGCCACCAGTCTTGTCTTATTGCTTTGGATCGGGCCAATGCAGTGCCACACCAAGGGTAAATGCGCCAGAGCCTGGATTTTTTCCACACCCTCCTGGATGTAGTTTTCGCCGAAATCGACCTGCCCCGCCGCATGGGCCTGCACAACGGCCTGCGCAGGGAAAGTCTTGGAGACCGCCAATAGCCTCACCGAGGCTAGATCGCGACCCGCCGCCTTGCAGGCTTTTTCAATGCGAAACGAAATATTTACCAAATTTGTTTTAATTTCTAACATTATTATAATAAAGCATTTAAAATTATTTTATTTGTTGGCAAACAAGCACCAGAGATAGGAAATTAGGACCATGGATATATCGCAGTTGTTGGCTTTCAGCTATAAAAACAATGCTTCGGATTTGCATTTGTCAGCCGGCTTGCCGCCCATGTTAAGGGTTCACGGCGATGTACGTCGGCTGAACCTGCCTGAAATGGGGCATAAAGAGGTGCTGACCATGATCTACGACATCATGAGCGACGGGCAGCGCAAGCGCTTTGAAGAAAACCTAGAGGCTGATTTCTCATTCGAAATAGAAGGCCTGTCGCGCTTTCGGGTGAATGCCTTTAACCAATTGCGCGGCGCCGGCGCAGTATTTAGAACGATACCGAGCAAAATCCTAAGTCTGGAACAGCTCAATGCCCCAACAATTTTTGCCGATCTCGCCCTCAAACCACGTGGCCTGGTCCTGGTGACCGGCCCAACCGGCTCAGGCAAATCCACCACCCTGGCGGGTATGGTCAACCACCTCAATGAGAATATGCAGGGACATATTCTGACGATTGAAGACCCGATTGAGTTTGTCCATATCTCACGCAATTGCCTGATTACCCAACGCGAGGTGGGGCCCCATACCCATGGATTTTCCGAAGCGCTACGTTCGGCTTTGCGTGAAGATCCGGACGCGATTTTGGTTGGCGAGTTGCGCGACTTGGAAACGATACGGTTGGCCCTGTCAGCCGCTGAAACGGGGCACCTGGTATTTGGTACTTTGCACACTTCCAGCGCAGCCAAGACGATTGACCGAATTATTGATGTCTTTCCTGGTGACGAAAAAGAAATGGTCCGCGCCATGTTGTCAGAGTCGCTGCAAGCAGTGATCTCGCAAACCTTATGTAAAAAAATCACCAACGATGGGCGCGTGGCAGCGCATGAAATCATGCTGGGTAGCAACAGTATTCGCAACTTGATACGCGAAGGCAAAGTGGCACAAATGTATTCCACCATTCAAACGGGCAATGGGATAGGCATGCAAACCTTGGACCAGAGCCTGATGGCCTTGGTCAAGTCCAACCGCATCACCCGGGACGAGGCGCGCAGCAAGGCCAAGACGCCGGAATCATTCAATGGCTAGACATACGACGCGTGACGTGTATGCACACTATGTAAAAGAAACTTCAATATGAACAGAGAACAAGCATCGCAGTTATTTTCAGAAATGCTCAAACTGATGTCCACCCATAAGGCGAGCGACTTATTCATTACCGCGGACTTTCCGCCGGCCTTCAAAATTGATGGCGTGCTCACCAAGGCCTCTTCGCAATCCTTGCTGCCTGAGCACACCGCCATTCTCGCGCGTGCCCTGATGACAGACAAACAATTTGCCGATTTTGAGCGCGATAAAGAGTGCAACTTTGCCATCGCGCCGCAGGGCATAGGGCGTTTTCGGGTCAATGCTTTTGTGCAATTGGGCAAGGTGGGTATGGTCTTGCGTGCCATTCCAATTACGCCGCCAAGTATCGATGAGATGGACCTACCCCAGATTCTGAAACACGTGGCTATGAACAAGCGCGGCCTGTGCATTTTGGTCGGCGGTTCTGGCTCAGGTAAATCCACCACATTGGCTGCGATGGTGAACTGGCGCAATGCCAATTCTTACGGACATATCGTCACCGTGGAAGATCCGGTGGAATTTGTGCATCCGCACAAAAACTGCATCATCACGCAGCGCGAAGTCGGCCTGGATACCGATAGCTGGGACAGCGCCTTGCGCAATTCATTACGCCAAGCGCCAGATGTGATCATTTTTGGCGAGTTGCGCGACCGCGAAACCGTAGAGCTGATTATTAACTTCGCTGAAACCGGCCACCTTTGTATCGCCACCATGCATTCCAATAACGCAAACCAAGCGTTGGACCGGATCATCAATTTCTTCCCTGACGGGCGCAGGTCACAACTCTTGCAGGACTTATCCCTTAACCTCAGCGCCATCATCTCACAACGCTTGCTGCCGCGCGCCAGTGGCAAGGGACGTATTGCGGCGATCGAAATCCTGCTGAACTCACCCATGGTGGCAGGCCTCATTAAAAAAGGCGAAGTCGCCGAAATCAAAGAGACTATGAAGAAAAGCCAGGGTCTGGGCATGCAAACCTTTGATCAAGCGCTGTACCTGCTGCATCAAAACAGTCTGATCAGCTACGAGGACGCGATACGCTATGCCGACTCGGCCAACGATTTGCGACTGGATATTCGGCTTCGCGGCAATGAAGAGGGTGTGACCAGCCTGAGCAATGGCACGGAAAATCTCATGATCGTCTAAAGTACAGGCTCTGACAACCCGCTTGATAAGGAAGATGTATGAGCCAGCCCACCTCCGTGAACCCCAGAACCTATGCTCCAGCACCCGCACAGCGGCTGGCATTTTTAGGGCTCGGTGTGATGGGTTATCCCATGGCGGGCCACCTCGCGCTGGCTGGACACCAGGTCACGGTCTACAACCGTTCACCGGCTAAAGCACAAAGCTGGGTGCAAGAATTTGCGGGCCAAGCAAGCACCTTAGGCGCCCATGCCAGTGCGCCAAGCCCGCGCGAGGCGGTCCAAGGTGCAGACATCGTTTTTTGTTGTGTGGGCAATGACGATGACCTGCGCAGCGTGGTGCTGGGCAGCGACGGTGCTTTTGCTGGAATGCATGCGGGCGCCGTCCTGGTGGACCACACCACGGCTTCGGCCAAAGTGGCGCGCGAACTCTATGCCCAGGCCCAGGCCTTGGGTCTGCATTTTGTAGACGCTCCAGTGTCTGGTGGCCAGGCCGGCGCGCAAAACGGCATGCTCACGGTTATGTGCGGCGGACAAGCGGCAGCTTTTGATGCGGCCCAATCTGCAGCCATGGCCTTCTCTCGCGCCTTCACATTGCTAGGTGAGAGCGGCGCGGGGCAACTAGCCAAAATGGTCAATCAAATCGCGATAGCAGGGCTGGTTCAAGGCCTGAGCGAGGCGGTTGCTTTCGGGCAAAAAGCCGGGTTGGATATGGACCAGGTGCTGGACGTGATCGGCAAAGGTGCCGCCCAAAGCTGGCAAATGGACAATCGCGGCAAAACCATGGTGGCTGATAAATTTGATTTTGGCTTTGCAGTGGACTGGATGCGCAAAGACTTAGGTCTTGTCTTGGACGAGGCCAAACGCAATGGCGCGCGACTTCCAGTCACCGCCGTAGTAGACCAGTTTTATGCAGACGTACAAAACATGGGTGGGCGGCGTTGGGATACTTCCAGCCTGATCAAACGCTTAAAGTAAGGTGGTGGGTCAAAGGCAATGCCATGGTTTGGGCATGCACTTTGCATTTTCAAGGCCTAAAGTGCCGCCAAAATTACCGCACGCAGGGCAGCGAATCCAAGCGGCCGCTTGAGGCCTAGTCCGGCCTACTTATTTGGAAGGCTTGGCCTGCAGATTGGCCAATTCGTCTTCCGTAATGCTCTCGTGGACCAGGACGACTTTCTTGACGCCGGTCACTCCGCTGATAACGCTCGCAACACGTTTTGCTTCCCGTGCGGTAATGCGACCCATGACATACACATTACCGCGCTCGACGACTACTTTGTACGCATTGCTGAATAAGTCTTTGGCATCAATAAGATCAGCCTTGATGCGGCCCGCCGCAATCAGGTCGTTGGTACGTTCGGTCAAGGTAGTGATTGAAGTGACCCCGATTTCATTCCAGACGCTGGTGATGTTGTCGATACTTTTAGCGATCTCGCCCGCACGGTCTTTGTCAAGCTGGTCTGGAGCCTCGCCAGTAAGCAGCACTTTGCGGTTGTAGCTGGTGACAGTGATATGCACTTTTTCACCCAGCGCGTCACGAATACGACTGGTAATTTTCAGTTCAATCGACTGATCTTCCAGCATGGCCCCCGAGGTGCGACGGTCCACCGCCACAAAACCGGTCACCACCGCGCTGCCTGCAACCAGAGGAAAGCAGGCACTGATTGAGAGCAGTGTGGACAGCAAAACAAGGCCGAAGGCAAAGTAACGCAGCATAGATTTCATAAAGCACTTTCCTGTTCGCCCATCAACTGGGCATCTACTCCATCGCATATGCAATGAAGCGTCAAAATATGGACTTCCTGCACGCGCGCGGTGCGCTCGTGCGGTACGCAAACATGCACATCGGTATCACGCAAGGCCTGGCCGATTTTCCCACCGCCACGGCCGGTCAGCGCTACCACCACCATATCGCGCTGGTGCGCCGCTTCGATGGCTGCCAGCACATTGCCCGAATTACCACTGGTGGAAATAGCCAGCAGCACGTCGCCTGGCTGCCCAAGTGCGCGCACTTGGCGCGAAAAAATCGAATTGAAATCGTAATCGTTGGCAATGGCGGTAATGATGGAGGTGTCGGTGGTCAAGGCGATGGCGCCTAACTCGGGCCGCTCGCGTTCAAAGCGACCTACAAACTCTGCCGAAAAATGCTGCGCATCGGCGGCGGATCCACCGTTGCCACAGGCTAGCACTTTGCCGCCGCTGGTCACACTGGCCAATATGGCGCCAATCGCTTGTGCAATCGGCTTGCTCAGTATTTGCGCCGCTTGGTACTTCAGGTCGGCGCTGTCGATGAAGTGTTGTTCTATGCGTTGTTCAAGCATGCGCTAATGATAACCGCCAAGCGGGAAGCCCCTAGCGATGCGGTGCAGTCTGCAAGCCTAACTAGCCCGCATCAAAAGCGCCAGGTAACCAGTGCACCCCTTCGTTATCAATTTCCACCACATCAAAACGACACGGCGGCAGGCGGCTTAAACCCAATAAGTAGTGCTGCGCAGCGCGGACAATGCGTTTTTGCTTCACCCATCCCACGCTGGCCGCCGCTCCGCCGTGGCGCGCATTCAGGCGCTTGCGCACCTCCACAAACACCAGCGTGCTATCGGGCGCGCGCATGACCAGATCGATCTCGCCGCCGCCACGCCCCGGTGTCCGATAATTGCGCGTCAGCAGACGCAGGCCCCGTTCCTGCAAATACTGCAAGGCTTCGTCCTCGGCGGCATCGCCGATTTTTTTGCTGCTCCTCTGCGCGGATTGCGCCCCAAGGAACCCCTTGCGTGATTGCATTATTTGACTCCGCCCTGAAGGCCGCCCACGAGGCAGCCGGTGCCCAGGATTATCCGAAAAGCGCGCTCTATGTGGTGGCCACTCCCATCGGTAATTTGGCAGACATCAGCCTGCGCGCTTTGCATGTGCTAGCCCTGGCCGATCACATCGCCTGCGAAGACACGCGGCACACACGCATGCTCTTGCGCGCCTACGGCATCGACAAAAGTAGCGCCCAGTTGCTGGCGCTACACCAGCACAATGAAGCGCAAGCGGCCCACAGCGTGGTGGACTTGCTGCGCCAGGGCGCGCGCGTGGCCTGTGTCAGCGATGCGGGCACACCGGGCATCAGCGACCCAGGCGCACGTCTGGTGGCGTATGTGCGCTCGCAAGGTTTGCGGGTGCTACCTCTACCAGGAGCCAGCAGCGTGACGGCCTTGCTCAGCGCAGCGGGCGCGGTGCAAGGGGGCGAGAGCGACGCTGGCTTTGTCTTCGCCGGATTTTTGCCTAGTAAAGCTGGCGAGCGGGCACTGGCGCTGGCCGCGCTGGCGGCTCAATCGCGGGCCTTTGTGCTGTTAGAGGCGCCGCACCGCATGCAAGCGCTGGCACTGGCGCTGGGCAGTCTTGGAGAGCGCACGCTGACCGTGGGGCGCGAACTGAGCAAGCAGTTTGAAGAAATCGCCAGCATGCGCGCCCAAGCCCTGAGCGATTGGCTAGGCGCAGACAGCATGCGCCTGCGTGGTGAATTCACCCTGCTAGTACACGCCCCTGATGCGCCACTGGGGCAAAAGCAGGACGACCGGATATTGCGCTTATTGCTGGCCGAACTGCCCTTGAAAACTGCCGTGAAATTAGCGGCCGACATCAGCGGCGAAGCGCGCAATGCGCTCTACGAGCGAGCGCTGGCGTTGAAACAGCAAGATGGCGGGGATTCTTGAGTGCCTGGCTAGGCAAACGCTAAAAACTGTTTGGGTTTTTAGTTGGCCACGCTTAGCAAGGTCATTGGGAGGCCGCAGGCCCCAGCAATCCATGACTTCATGGCGGCAGAGGCTGTCCCTCGGGGTATTCACAAAGATGTATTTTTAATAGCATAGCGCGGATATCCTAATGGCGCGCTTAGATGCGGCGGGCCAGCTCAGCGGCTTTGCCGGTGTAGCTGCCTGGCGTCATGGCCAGCAGGCGCTGTTTTTCTTCGTCAGGAATGGCCAGGCCAGCGATAAAGCCCTGCATCAAATCGCGCGTCATCGCGGCCCCACGCGTGAAGTTTTTTAGCTGTTCATAGGGCTGGGGCAGACCGTACCGGCGCATCACGGTTTGGATCGGCTCGGCCAGCACTTCCCATGAGTTATCCAGATCGGCTGCAATCGCGGCGGTGTTGATCTCCAGCTTGCCCAGGCCCGTTTGCATCGACTGGTAAGCCAGCAAGGCATAACCTAACGCTACGCCCATATTGCGCAGCACGGTGGAGTCGGTCAGGTCGCGCTGCCAGCGGCTGATCGGCAGCTTTTCACTCAGGTGGCGCAAAAGCGCATTGGACAGGCCTAAATTCCCCTCGGCATTTTCAAAGTCAATCGGGTTGACTTTGTGCGGCATGGTGCTCGAACCGACCTCGCCGGGACGCAGCTTTTGTTTGAAATATCCCAGGGAGACATAGCCCCAGACATCGCGCGACCAGTCGATCAATATGGTGTTGGTGCGTGCCACGGCATCGAACAACTCGGCCATGTAGTCGTGCGGCTCGATCTGAATGCTGTAGGGCTGGAACACCAAGCCCAGGCCACGCGGCTCGGGCTCTTCGACCACGCGGCGGGCAAAGCCTTCCCAGTCAAAGTCGGGCCATGCGGATAAATGCGCGTTGTAATTGCCGACTGCGCCATTCATTTTGGCCATGATTTGCACGCTGGCAATGCGCTCGCATGCCGCCTGCAGGCGCACCACCACATTGGCAATTTCTTTGCCCACCGTCGTCGGGCTTGCGGTTTGGCCATGGGTGCGGCTGAGCATAGGTACATCGGCATAGGCATGCGCCATATTGCGCAGCGTCAGCACCAGGCGGTCCAGCTGCGGCAAGAGAACGATGCCGCGCGCTGCGCGCAGTTGCAAAGCATGGCTGGTATTGTTGATGTCTTCGCTGGTGCAAGCGAAATGCACAAATTCCGCGGCGGCCAGTAATTCGGGACGCGCTTCAAACTTAGACTTGAGCCAATATTCCACCGCCTTGACATCATGGTTAGTGGTTTTCTCTATGTCCTTAATGGCCTGTCCGTCGGACACCGAAAAGTTTTTCACCAGTCCCAGCAGGTATTTGCGCGCACCGGTACTCAGCGGTTTGAATTCTTGGAAACCCGCGTCGCTTAGGGCGATAAACCAGGCGATTTCTACCTGCACGCGTCGTTGCATGTAGCCCAATTCGCTCATCAAAGGACGCAAGTCCGACAGCTTGTTGGCGTAGCGACCGTCCAATGGCGAAATCGCGTCGATGGGGAAGAAATTCATGTGGCAATTGTAGGCTTTTCGCTCTGTATAGAATGCTCCTCCCTAGTTGAAACTATTTAAACGTATGAAATTGATAGGCTCGACGTCCAGTCCCTATGTGCGCAAAGTGCGCATCGTCATGGCAGAGAAAAAGCTCGACT
>CANJXV010000054.1 GCA_947478935.1 Comamonadaceae bacterium | reverse complement strand
GCCACCCGCAAACGCTTGGCCGCCAATTGCAAAGCCAGCGCGCGTCCGACGATGCCGGCGCCACGTATGCAAACATCGAAAGGTCGTGCCATGCGAACCATTGTAGAAGCGGCCCGCAATCCCCTTGCCGCTGCGGCCCCATGCGGCTACGCAGGACGCTTGGATCTGAGAAGAATCATTCCAAACAAATAGTGCTGAGGAGCAAATAGCGCGTTTTACATAGAGCACCAGACGCAAAACGCGCAAATAAACACGTTTATTACAATGCAATCCGTCCCAAACATCAGGGGCGCACTCCATACCGAAGCGCCATTTGCGCGTGCGGACCTCCCGAAACGAAGGACTCTCCCATGAAATGCGGCATCGTAGGCCTGCCCAATGTCGGTAAATCGACTCTGTTTAACGCGTTGACCAAGGCCGGCATCGCCGCGGAAAACTACCCGTTTTGCACCATAGAGCCCAATGTGGGCGTGGTCGAGGTGCCTGACCTGCGCCTGGCGCAACTGTCCGACATCGTCCAACCCGAACGCGTGGTGCCGGCTATCGTGGAATTTGTGGACATAGCCGGCCTAGTAGCCGGTGCGAGCACGGGCGAAGGCTTGGGCAACAAGTTCCTGGCCCATATCCGCGAGACCGACGCCACCATCAATGTGGTGCGCTGCTTTGAGGACGACAACGTGATCCACGTCGCCGGGCGGGTGGACCCAATCGCCGATATCGAGGTCATCCAAACCGAACTTTGCCTGGCCGACCTGTCCAGCGTAGAAAAAGCCTTGCACCGCGTGACTAAGACCGCACGCTCGGGCGACAAAGAATCCATCAAACTGGTGGCCATCCTCGAAAAATGCCAGGCCGCTCTCAACGAAGCCAAACCCGTGCGCACTCTGGACTTCAGCAAAGAAGAATTGCCGCTACTCAAGCAGTTCTTCTTAATTACCGCCAAGCCCGCCATGTTTGTAGCCAACGTGGCCGAAGACGGTTTTGACAACAATCCCTTGCTCGAACGCCTCCAAGACTTTGCCGCCGCGCAAAATGCGCCGGTGGTAGCCATCAGCGCCAAACTGGAGGCGGAACTGAGTGAAATGAGCGACGACGACCGCTTACTGTTTCTCCAAGAGCTGGGTCAGACTGAGCCCGGCCTGAACCGGCTGATCCGCTCGGCCTACCGTCTATTGGGCTTGCAAACTTATTTCACGGCCGGCGTGAAAGAAGTGCGCGCCTGGACCATCCACGTGGGCGATACCGGCCCGCAGGCGGCCGGGGTAATTCACACTGACTTTGAAAAAGGCTATATCCGTGCCCAGACGATTGCCTTTGAAGACTTCATTCAATTCCGTGGTGAGCAAGGGGCAAAGGATGCGGGCAAAATGCGCGCAGAGGGCAAGGAATACGTGGTCAAGGACGGCGACGTGATGAATTTCCTGTTCAGCTCCTAAGCACCACGGACCGCTTATATTTTTTCGGAGACCACCATGCCCGCACTGCTACCCCACATCGATCCAAACGGATTGCTCGAGTTTTCCGTGGTTTACACCGACCGCGCCCTCAACCATATGTCGCAACGCTTTCAGGGCGTGATGCGCGACATCTCCAGCATGCTCAAGTCGGTGTATGGCGCCCAATCCAGTGTCCTTGTGCCCGGCAGCGGCACCTTTGGTATGGAAGCAGTCGCGCGCCAATTTGCCACTGGCAAAAACGTGCTAGTCATCCGCAACGGCTGGTTCAGCTACCGCTGGACGCAGATTTTTGATATGGGCAACATCCCTGCCCACACCACCATCCTCAAAGCGCGCCGCTTAAGCAATGACAGCCAGGCCGCCTGGATTCCTTGCCCCATCGAAGAAGTGGTCGCCACCATACTGGCCGAAAAACCTGCCGTGGTCTTTGCTCCCCACGTCGAAACTTCCGCCGGCATGATCTTGCCCGACGACTACCTGCGAGCGGTGTCCGATGCGGTGCACCAGGTAGGCGGTTTGTTTGTGCTGGACTGCATTGCCTCGGGCACCATTTGGGTGGACATGAAAGCGACTGGCGTGGACGTGCTCGTTACTGCACCGCAAAAAGGGTGGAGCGGCTCACCCTGCTGCGCCATGGTGATGCTCAGCGAGCGCGCCCGCACCGCGATTGACAGCACGACGAGCAGCAGCTTTGCCTGTGACCTGAAAAAATGGTTGCAGGTGATGGAAGCCTATGAAAACGGTACCCACATGTACCACACCACCATGCCTACTGATGCGATCACGCGTTTGCAGGAAGTGATGCACGAAACGCAGGACTACGGCTTTGACAAGGTCTGCGCCGAACAATGGGATCTAGGCCACAAAGTGCGCGCGCTGATGGAGAGCCGAGGTATCCGCAGCGTGGCTGCTCCCGGATTTCAGGCGCCCGGCGTAGTGGTTAGCTACACCACCGATACCGCCATGCACAACAGCAAAGGCTTTTCGGCTTTGGGCCTGCAAACCGCAGCCGGTGTGCCGCTGCAATGCGATGAGCCTGCGGACTTCATGACCTTTCGCATCGGCCTGTTCGGTCTGGACAAGCTGCACAACGCGGATCGCAGCGTGACGCACCTAGCCGCTGCGCTGGACGAGATGGGTTTTAAGGCGCTAAAAGCAGCTTAAATACTACCGCCGCATTCATTGGTCGGCTGGGCCGGCGCTAAACGCTAGGGTCTCTTGCAACGTTGGCGGCTGGCAACCGCTGCGGCCACAGTTGATCGCTGCGGCTTGCATAGCCAAGCGCAAAGTGCATTGCAGTTCGCCTTGTGGCTGCATAGCCCAATCGGCTACGCAATTACCCCAAAAAGTATCGCCTGCACCTACGGTATCGACCACCGCCACACTAGGCGCCTTCATCGCCACACCGCTTTCACCGACTTGCAAGTACGCGCCCTGGGCGCCAAAGGTCAGAGCGATATGCGTGGCCAGCGGCGCACATTGGCTGCGCAGGGCATGCACCAAATCCGGTGCATCGGCCAGGGTCACTGCTGACCAACCCAGCACCTGCAAATCCTCATCACTGGCTTTGAGCCAATCGGCCTGCGCCATCAAAGCCTTTACGCCCGCCAGATAGGCCGGTAAATCCTGCGCCACCTGGGGCCGCATATTGATGTCCATGCTGATGGTCCAACCCATGGATCTAGCCGCTTGCAAGAGCGCAAGCACTTTTTCGTTTTCTGGGGGGATCAGCAGCAATGATCCAACATTCAAAATGCCTGGCCCGTGCGCCGTAGCATGGGTGCGCAGTAACTGCGCCATGGCGTCCACGGTGTAGTCGCGGTCCGCCACGCCTTCGCGGTAAAAGCTGTAGCTGGGGTGGCCGTTTTCAATTTGCACCATGGCCAGCGACGTGGGCGCACGGCTGTCGGGCGTATCCAGGGTCACATCGTCGGCCAAGAGTTGCGCTGCCAGCGTGCGGCCAAACCGATCTGTGGACAAGGGGTTGAGGTATCGCACCGACGCGCCGCGCAATCGGGCAGCGCGCGCCATGTTGTAAGGACTGCCACCGGCAAGCGGGATAAAGCGGCCATCAGACTGCATGACGCAGTCCATCAGCGCCTCACCCAAAACGTAAATTCTTCGTTCGAGGGTCATAGCATGTCAGCTCGGATTATTTTTTGAGCAAGTGCTTGCGCCGGATCACGTCAATCCAAACCGCCACAATCACCACCGCGCCAATGGCCATCATTTGCTTGAACTGCGAAATTTCCATGAGATTCATGCCGTTGCGGATCATGGTGATCAGCACCGCGCCCAACAGGCTGCCCCAAATGCTACCGCGCCCGCCAAACAAAGAGGTGCCGCCCAAAATCACCGCTGCAATGGCGTCGAGCTCGAACATTTGAGCCATCTTGCCGCTGCTCGAATCCATGCGCGCCATCAAGACGAGGGCGCCCAGGGCGCAGCTCAGGCCCGAGACAACATACACGCCCAGCTTGTACCAGCGGATATTAATACCCACTTGGCGCGCGCCCATTTCGTTAGAGCCTATGGCATATACATAGCGGCCAATTTTGGTGCTAGAGAGCACAAAGGCCATCAGTACGTAGTACACGCCGGTGAGTACGGTGGGCATAGGGATACCCGCCACTTCGCCGTAGCCGATGAAGGGAAAAGGGTCAGGCAGTCCGGCGTTATCAAAACCGCCGGTCAGGTCAAATGCCAGGCCGCGCCACAGCGTCAGCCCGCCCAAGGTCACGATAAAGGCCGGAATACCGACAAAGGCCACCAGGTAGCCGTTGAAAACGCCCACCGCCACACCAATACCCAAAGCCGCCGCCACCGCAAAGAGCGGTGCGATGCCCAGCTTAACCATCATGTAACCCGCCACCGCGCCCGCCAAGGCGGTGAGTGCACCGACCGCCAAATCGACGCCGCCGGTCAAGATGACAAACGTTTGACCACCCGCCAACAAGGCAATGACCGAAGCCTGCACCAGGATGTTGGAGAGATTACCCGCCGTGAAAAAGTAGGGCGAGGTCACACTGAGCAAGCTGGCCAGCACCAGGACCGCGACCATCGCGCCATACCATTCTTGGCGGGTAATCTGTTTCATGGCTTATTTGGCTTTCATGAATTGGCCAACGCCCGAATCTTTGGCGAACGCGTCGACATTGGATGGCAATACCAGGAAAGAGCCAGTGTCGATGCGCGCCTCGACCTTTTTGCCCTGGGCTGCAGCAATAGCCGTTTCTACGCCGACCTGGCCAATTTTGGCCAGCATCTGCGCAGCATTGGCTTGCTGCCAGCCTTGTTTCATCATGTCCAGGCCGCCGGGCGAGCCGTCAAATCCGGCGATTTTGACTTCGCCGGGCTTTTTGCCCGCCGCCATCAAGGCGGCTTTGGCGCCCAGTGCACCGCCGTCCCAGGCACAGGCAATTACCTTGGCTCCAGCGTTGGCACGCAGGGCTGCTTCCACGCCGTTTTGGGCCATGGTTTGGTCCCAGGTGGTGGCTACTTCGACGATCTTGACGTTTTTACGCACTGCGTTGAGCGCATCGACAAAGCCTTTTTTGCGCTCCTGGCCGGTGCTTTGACCCTGGTCGCCGGTCACATAAATCACGGTGTCACCGTCTTTGATCTGTTCGGCTGCCCATTGGCCCTGCACATTGGCCGCCTTGATGTTATCGGTGGCCACATAGGAAGTGATCTTGGCGCCGCTGATGCCGGTGTCCACCGCGACCACGACAATGCCGGCGGCCAGGGCTTTGTTGATAGCGGGCGCAATGCCGGCCGAGTCCACCGGCGCAATGGCGATGGCGTTGACCTTGCGGGTGATCATGTCCTCAACAATGGCCAACTGCTTAGACAACTCGCCTTTTTCAGCCGCCAGTTCAATGAACTTGACGCCCGCGGCCGTGCCCGCCTTTTTGGCGCCGCCGTTGATCAAAGTCCAGCCTTCGTTGGTGTTGCCATTGGTGATATAGGCCACGGTGACGTCGGCCGCCTGAGCCAGACCACACAGCGAAGTGACCGCCACTGCCAGAGCAAGGCGGGCGAAAGTACGTTTTTGCATCATGAGAGCTTCTCCGAAAAATAATCAATAAAAGGGGGGATCCCGGGTTCAGCGGCCCACATTGCATGCCAGCGGACAGACTGAAACGCAATTAAACCGCAAAATCCGATTAAATAAACCTAGTAGTTTTACTAATACAAAGAAAGGGCAAAATGTGCCATGCTCGCTCCGATACCACCCTAAGACCCTGCCATGATGACAATGACCCCTGTGCTCCAGATTCGCGGCCTGACTCGCCACTACGGCGGTGTGCAGGCGCTCACCGATGCTGATTTTTCCCTCGCTGCGGGCGAGCATGCCGCCATCGTGGGTGACAACGGCGCTGGTAAAAGCACCTTTGTGCGCCTGATTACCGGCGTCGAACAGCCCGGTGCGGGCCAGATCATGCTCAATGGGCAGTCAGCGCATTTCGCCTCCCCACTCAATGCGCGTGAGCAAGGTATTGAGACCGTCTACCAAACATTGGCGCTGGCCGAGGACCTGGACGTGCCGGCCAACATCTTTTTGGGCCGAGAGATCACCCGCTTGAACCTCGGTCCGCTGTCGGTGCTGAACCACCAGGCCATGCGCGAGCAGTCGGCGCAGATGCTGGCTACCACCGGCGTGCGAATTCAAGACATGTCCGAAACGCTGCGCGGTATGTCCGGCGGCCAGCGCCAGTGCGTAGCCATCGCCCGCGCGGCCGGTTTTGCAAAAAAGCTCATCATCCTGGACGAGCCTACCGCCGCCCTGGGTGTGCAAGAGACGGCACGGGTGGAAGAGATCATTCGCGGCCTCAAAGCGCGCGGCGTACCTTTGATCATCATCAGCCACAACCTGCGCCAAGTGTTTGACCTGGTCGACCGCATTTGGGTGTTCCGCCAGGGGCGCATTATTTGCAGCCGGCTTACGCGTCAGACCACGCCCCAGGAAATTGTGGGCCTGATCACTGGCGCCATTGATCCGGCCAGCCTGGCCGCCGAGGTGGCCGTATGCTGATCGGCATGGACCCCCTGCTCACGCCCGAGCTCTTGATGCACTTATGCGCCATGGGCCACGGCGAATGGGTGGCGGTGGTGGATGCCAATTTCACCGCCGACTTGCTGGCCCAGGGTCGCCCGGTGGTGCGCCTGCCCGGCCACAGCTTAGAACGGGTCAGCCGCGCGGTACTTTCGGTCTTTCCGCTAGCGCTCGATGTAGACCCACCGGCCGCCTATATGCATGTTTGCCACAGCGCACCGGCGCACCGCACCGACGCCCAGCAGGCCGTGGTGCGCTTGGTCGAACACACTATGGGCAAGCCCTGGGCCGTGCAGGCGGTAGAGCGTTTTGCGTTTTATGAGCGGGTCAAAGATGCCAGCCTCATTGTCCAAAGCGGCGAGGGCACGGCCTATGGCAATGCCTTATTCTGTAAAGGCGTGATACTGCTCTAATTTCATATGGCCTTGGACGACCCCATCCTCCCTACTGCCCATACCGCCGTACCAGAGGCCGCGGGCACCGGTGACCCGCGGCGCATGCGTGGCTCCAACCACGTGGGCATGCGCCAATTCAACGAACGTATCGTCTTACAAGCGATACGCCACCACGGCGCAATACCCAAGGCCGATCTGGCACGCATGACCCATTTGTCCAACCAGACGGTGGCCATTATTGTGGGTCGCCTGTTAGACGACGACCTGTTGATTAAACAAGAACGGGTGCGCGGACGCATAGGCCAGCCTTCCGTGCCGCTGTCACTCAACCCCAAGGGCGCTTACAGCATTGGCGTACAACTGGGGCGGCGCAGCTTGCAAATGGTAGTGGCGGATTTTTGCGGCACCATCGTTGAGCGTCTGGATTACCGCTACGAATATCCGGATCCGGATTTGGTGATTCCCCAAATCGTGCAGGGACTGGACGTATTGCGCCAGCGCCTGGGCAATGCCTGGCCGCGCGTGGTGGGCATTGGCCTCACTGCACCTTTGTTTTTACACCAGTGGGCGGACATGCTGGGCGGCCAGGCCGCACAAGCCTTGGCCCGCTGGGAACATTTGGACTTGCACGCCAGGGTGCAAGCGCGCACCGAGTTGCCAGTGGACTTTGCCAAAGACACCACGGCAGCGTGTGTGGCCGAACTCTTGCAAGGCCACGGCCAAAGTATCAGCAGTTTTTTATACATCTATGCCGGCACCTTTATCGGCGGCGCGCTGGTACTGGCCGGCCACATCATGGGCGGCGAGCGTGGCAATGCCGGGGCCATCGGCTCGCTGCCCGTCGCGCTGGGACAGGGGTCAGACCATGGGCGCCAAGGCCCACCGCCGCAGCTTTTGCAAATGGCCTCGGGCTGGCAACTAGAGCAAAGCCTGCTGCAAGCAGGCCACGATCCTTTGCTGCTGCAAAGCCCGTCCATCATGGACAGCGCCTATGCCGCCTACACCACGCCTTGGCTGGAGCAAAGCGCCAGTGCGCTGGCCATGACGGTGACCAGCGCCGCAGCCTTGCTGGACCTGGATGCCGTCGTGCTCGATGGTGCGCTCGCACCGCCTTTGATGCAAGCCCTTCTGGAGCGCACCCAGGCAGGATTGGCCGATTACGCGTTTGACGGCATGTACCAGCCCCGATTGCTGATGGGCCAAATCGGCAACTATGCCCGCGCGCTGGGCGGCGCCTTGTTGCCGCTGCACAGCCAATTTTTTCCCGATAAAAATATTTTTCTCAAGCGCGACAAGGTATGAAGCTGTTTGTCGATTCCGCCGACCACCGCCATTGGCAATTGCCCCCTGGATGCCCGCGCATTGCCGGGGCGACCACCAACCCCACGCTGGTCCACCGCGTCGGCTTACCGGTCAGCCTGCCCACCTACCAGCGCTTGATGGGTCAGGCCGCAGACGCGGGCTTGGGCGTGCTGATGCTGCAACTGCCGCGTGCGGATGTGCAAGAGGCGCATGCGTGGATGGACGTCTTGCAAAAGCAAAGCGCGGATGCCGGAGTACAACTCACCATCAAACTACCCTGCCATTCGGGCTGGGCGCCGCTAATGGCAGCGGTGCGGGCACGGGACTTAAGCCTTTTGATTACCGGTGTTGCCAATCCAGTGCAATTGCTCTGGTCTGGCCAGCAGGGTGCGCACTTTGTGGCCCCCTATTTAGGCCGCTTAGAAGCGGCAGGGCGAGATGTGTGGGCACTGGTCCGCGCATGCGTAGCTATGCAGGTGCAAGGCACAGATTTGCTGGCTGCCAGCATCGCCTCGGCCGATGTGCTCACGCGCCTTATTGCCGCGGGCGCGGCGGCGGCTACGCTCAAAGCCGAGCTCATTGCCAGCCTGGCTACTGATCCGGTAACCGAGGCCGCGATGGTGCAATTCGCGCAGGACGTGCAAGACAGCCAAAGTGCGGTGGGGCCCGGCTGATTTCAGCACCTGCGCACCCGCCGGTTTGACGCCCGTTAAAACGCAGTGCCTTCGCGCAATGTAGAACTTGCAGCCAAGCGACCGGTTTAACGCCGCTTGCGTGGCGCCTTGGGTTTGGCTGCGGCCTTCTTAGTTGCAGCGCCACTGTTTTTGCTTCGCTGTGCCTTGGCCGCTGGCGCGACTTTGGGTGGCTTGCCACCGCCAGTGCGGGTAGGAGGTGGTAACTTATCCAGATGGCTTTTGCCCAGTGGCATCAAGCTGCCTTGCACCAAGCGAAAGTCAATCTTGCGGCCATCCAAGTCCACGCGGCTGACCTGAATATCGACCCGCGTGCCGATGGCATAACGGATGCCAGTGCGCTCCCCGCGCAATTCCTGGCGCACGTCGTCAAAGCGGAAATATTCGCCACCCAACTCGGTGATATGGACCAAACCTTCGACATACATGGCATCCAACGTGACAAACAAACCGAAGGAAGTCGCTGCGGTCACCACGCCGCTGTATTCCTCGCCCAGATGCTCGTACATGTATTTGCACTTAAGCCAAGCTTCCACATCGCGGCTGGCTTCGTCGGCGCGGCGTTCATTGGCGCTGCAATGCAGTCCCGCAGCCTGCCAGGCCAGAGTTTCGGCGCTGAGTTTTTTCGGCTTCGCACCGGCATCAGCCGCTTTGGCCGACTTGCCTTTTTCCAAGCGACGGGCCAGCTTGGCATGCGCTTCGCCAGGCAGGGGCAGCATCGGTAAGTGGTAGCGCGCATCGGCCAACACCGCTTTGATTACCCGGTGCACCAAGAGGTCCGGATAGCGGCGTATCGGGCTGGTGAAATGTGTGTATGCATCAAAGGCCAAACCGAAGTGGCCGCTATTGGTCGGCGTGTATATCGCCTGCTGCATAGAACGCAAGAGCATGGCGTGGATTTGCTGTGCATCGGGCCGGTCTTTGGTGGCCTGGGCAATGGACTGGAAATCACCCGGCTTGGGCGTTTCGCTCAAGCTGATACCCAAACCCAGGGCTTTGATGTAAGCGCGCAGGGCTTCAAGCTTTTCCGGAGTCGGGCCTTCGTGCACGCGAAATAAGCCGGCGTGCTTGCTTTGCATGATGAAGTCCGCGCTGCACACATTGGCTGCCAGCATGGCCTCTTCAATCAAGCGGTGCGCCACATTGCGCGTGCGCGGCACGATTTTTTCGATGCGGCCGTTTTCGTCGCACAGGATTTGCGTCTCGGTAGTTTCAAAGTCCACGGCGCCACGCTTTTGACGTGCCTTGAGCAAAGACTCATACACCCCATGCAAATGCAGCAAATGCGGTACCAGCGTTTTGCGTTTAATCGCTTCAGGCCCGCGCGTATTGCCCAAAATCGCAGCCACCTCGGTATAGGTAAAGCGCGCATGGCTCCACATCACCCCCGGGTAAAACTGGTAAGCCTGTACCACGCCGTCTTCGGTGACCAGCATGTCGCAGACCATGCACAAGCGGTCTACTTCTGGGTTGAGCGAACACAAACCGTTGGAGAGTTTTTCCGGCAGCATGGGGATGACTCGGCGAGGGAAATACACGCTGGTAGCGCGGTCGTAGGCATCGATATCGATGGCAGCGCCGTTCTCCACATAGTGGCTCACATCGGCAATCGCCACCAGCAAACGCCAGCCCTTGGCTGCATTTTTGCCACGCCCCAGCGAGGCTGGTTCACAGTACACCGCGTCATCAAAATCGCGCGCGTCTTCACCATCAATTGTCACTAGCGGCACGTCGCTCAAGTCCACACGCCCGACCAAGTCCTGTGCGCGCACGGTATCGGGTAAGGCTTTGGCCTGCGCCAAACAGGCGGCAGAAAATTCATGCGGCACGCTGTATTTGCGCACCGCGATTTCGATCTCCATACCCGGATCGTCCACCTCGCCTAGCACTTCACTGATGCGCCCCACCGGTTGCCCGTAAAGAGCAGGCGGTTCGACCAACTCGACCACCACAACCTGCCCGGCGCGTGCTGTGCCAGTCGCGCCACGTGGAATCAAAACATCCTGGCCATAGCGTTTGTCTTCAGGCGCCACGAGCCACACGCCGCTCTCTTGCAACAAGCGTCCGATGATGGGCTGGGTGGAGCGCTCCAAAATCTCGAGCACACGGCCTTCAGGCCGACCCTTGCGATCGCTGCGCACAATGCGTGCCTTGACGCGGTCTTTGTGTAAAACGGCGCGCATTTCATTGGGCGGCAGGTAAATGTCCGGGGCCCCGTCATCGCGGGAAACAAATCCGTGGCCGTCGCGGTGCCCCTGCACAACGCCTTCCACCTCGTCCAGCAAGCCGCTGGTTTGACTAACAGTTTTGATACAATCGCTCTCTTTCCTGAAATGCCCAGGTGGCGGAATTGGTAGACGCACTAGTTTCAGGTACTAGCGAGTAACTTCG
>CANJXV010000053.1 GCA_947478935.1 Comamonadaceae bacterium | reverse complement strand
CGTCGCTGTTGATTGGCATCGTCCAAACTTTTGCTGTGTCGCTGGATTACTCGGTGGGTAGCGTGCTGGCCTCTATCGGCATGGCCATGGCGCCGTCCTGGCAGGGCACTACGCTGGCGCGGCTGACGATTGCGCAGGTTGCGCCGATATTGCCTTATTTGTTGCTGGTCTTGATTTTGATTTTCCGCCCCCGTGGCCTTTTGGGGAGCCGTGACGGATGAGCGCCGCAAGCTACACCGGTGCGCGTTGGGGTTCGGTCTGGCTGTGGCTGGCCTTTGCTTTAGTCATGCTTGCCATGCCGCGTATTTTTGACAGCGGCTTGTCCATCACCATGTTGTCACAGATGGGCATCGCCATCATCGCCTGTTTGTCCTACAACATGCTGTTGGGGCAGGGCGGCATGCTCAGTTTCGGCCATGCGGTCTATACCGGTCTGGGCGCATTTGTTGCCATTCATGCGCTTAACGCCTGGTGCGCCGCTAGCCCGGCAATGCCGGTGTCACTCGTGCCCCTGGTGGGTGGGGCAGCGGGTATGGGCTTTGCAGTGCTGTTCGGATACGTGACTACGCGCAAATCTGGCACCACTTTTGCCATGATTACCCTGGGCCTTGCCGAGCTGGTGTTTGCGATGTCCTTAATGGTGCCCGAGTTTTTCGGCGGCGAGGGCGGCGTCTCCGGTAACCGCGTAGTCGGTGCGCCTGTGCTGGGCATTACGTATGGCCCAGCAGTGCAGGTCTATTACTTGATAGCGGTGTACACCCTGGTCTGTGTGGTGCTGATGTACGCCTTCACGCAAACACCCTTGGGCCGCCTGCTTAACGCGGTGCGTGACAACCCTGAAAGAGTGGAATTTATCGGCTACAACCCGCAGCGTATACGCTACACCGCTTTCATCATCGCCGGTTTTTTTGCTGGCATATCTGGTGGTCTAGGGGCATTGAATTTTGAGATTGTCAATGCTGAGGTCGTGGGCGCGGCCCGGTCCGGTGCCTACCTTCTATTTACGTTTTTAGGTGGCGCCACTTTCTTTTTTGGACCTATCCTTGGCGCGGTGTTGATGGTGCTGGCTTTTGTCATGCTCAGTGAATTGACCAAGGCCTGGCTGCTGTATTTGGGCGCTGTGTTTATGCTGATGGTCATGTATGCGCCGGGCGGACTGGCCAGCCTGATCATGCTCAATCTGCGCGTAGCCCGCCATGGCAAGCTTCGCGCATTACTGCCGGCCTACGGTCTATTGGCCCTAAGTGGCGCAATGTGTGCATTGGGCTTTTCCGCGCTGGTGGAAATGGTGTATCACCGTCAGTTGGATGCCGCTATGGGTCCGGCGCTGCGGTTTTTAGGCATGGCTTTGGATACCTCATCGGTCGCGCATTGGTCTGGCTTGCTGGTGTATATGGCTACCGGGGTGCTGTGTTTTGAATGGTCGCGCCGCGGCTTTGCGTTGCAATGGAACGCGGTGCACCAAAGCATGGAGGACGAGCGCTTGCGCGCCGCGGTCACGCCATGACAATTTCTCAGCCGGTGCCCGCTTTGCAATTGCACGATGTGCACAAAAGCTTTGGCAAGACGGAGATTATTCGCGGCACCAATCTGGTGGTTCAGTCGGGCGAACGCGTGGCTATCATCGGCCCCAATGGCGCGGGCAAGTCCACGCTATTTAATCTGATCAGCGGGCGTATGTCCTTAAGTAGTGGTGACATTTTGTTGCACGGACATTCGATACAAGGCAAAAAACCTTTTGAGATTAACCGCCTTGGCTTATCGCGTAGTTTTCAGATAACCAACATCTTTCCTAAGCTCAGCGTCTTCGAAAACCTGCGGTGCAGCGTCCTCTGGAGCCTGGGCTATGGCTATAGTTTTTGGCGCTTTTTGGCCGATATGCGCGATGCCAATGCCGCCGCGCTGGCCCTGATGGAACGTATTGGTCTGGTCCGTAAGCGCGACGTCCTGGCCATGGACCTGACCTACGCCGAGCAGCGCGCTCTCGAAGTGGGCATCACCATAGGTGGCGGTGCGAATGTGATTTTGCTGGACGAACCCACAGCCGGTATGAGCGCCAGCGAAACCAGCCACTTTGTGGCACTGATCCGCGAGGCCACCGAGGGCAAAACTTTGCTTACCGTGGAGCATGATATGGGCGTGGTCTTTGGTCTGGCCGACAAAATTGCGGTGCTGGTGTATGGCGAAGTGATTGCCTTTGATACGCCTAAGGCAGTGCGCGCGGACCCACGCGTGCAGGAGGCTTATTTGGGCTCCGCAGTAGCCGATGCCCAGGCCGGCGCAGCGCAGCGGGGGGGATAAGCATGCTGCACGTACAAGGCCTGAACGCGTTTTATGGCAAAAGCCACGTGCTGCACGGCGTGGATTTTCAAGTAGGTGATGGCGAAATTCTGGCGCTGCTGGGACGCAATGGGTCGGGTCGCTCCACCACGGCCAAAGCCATCATGGGCCTGGTCGACGCGCAGGGCTCAGTGCAATGGAATGGCCACGAGGTGCTGGGTAAAAAACCTTACCAAATCGCCCAGCTTGGTATTGGCTATGTGCCCGAGAATCGCGATATTTTTCCGCGTCTTACGGTGCACCAAAACCTGATGCTCGGCGAAAAATCCGGCCACAGAAATCCGCGTTGGACCTTTGAGGATATGTACACCTTGTTTCCGCGTCTGCGCGAACGCGCGGATGTGGAAGCCGGCGTCTTATCTGGCGGCGAGCAGCAAATGCTGACTCTGTGCCGTACCTTGATGGGCGACCCGGACCTGGTCATCATCGACGAACCCACCGAAGGGCTGGCGCCCAAGATCGTGGAACTGGTCGCCGGTTTTTTGCAAGCTTTGCGTGCACGTGGACTGTCAGTTTTGTTGATCGAGCAAAAGCTGACGATTGCGATGCAAATTTCCGACCGCTGCCTGGTTATGGGCCATGGCAGCGTAGTGTTTTCGGGCACTCCCGCTGCGTTACAAGCCCATGCGGCGGTGCGCAAAGAGTGGCTGGAGGTGTGACCAATCCCTTGTCTCAGTTGGGACAAAAATAAGTGCCCCGAGTGTAAAAAGCCCTACAATTTATAAAAAAGAACGGTCGTTCTATTTTGTCTCATCATCTCCCCACTGCCGCATCTTTACAAGGAAAGCCAGCATGACAGCGCATTACCAGGTTCAGGGCGATATCGCCCTTATCACGCTCGACAACCCCCCGGTCAACGGGCTTGGGCATTCCACCCGAATCGGGATCGCAGACGGCATGGCCAAGGCCCAGGCCGATGCCGCGGTGCAAGCCATCATCATCACCGGTGCGGGCAAAGCCTTTTCGGGCGGCGCCGATATCCGCGAATTTGGCTCCTCCAAGGCCATGATGGAGCCCAACCTCAACAGCGTCATTTTGCTTTTAGAAAAATCCACTAAACCGGTGATAGCGGCCATCCATTCGGTCGCTATGGGTGGTGGCCTGGAGCTAGCCTTGGGTTGTCATTACCGCATTGCAGCGCCGGGCGCCAGCATTGCATTGCCAGAAGTCAAGTTAGGCCTGCTGCCAGGCGCCGGCGGTACGCAGCGGCTGCCGCGTGTGCTGGGCGTCGAAGCCGGTCTGAACATGGTGGTCTCGGGCGAGGCAATCAAGAGCGAAATGCTGGCGATGCTGCCGGGCCAAAAACTATTCGACAAATTGTCTAAGTCCGCCGAGAGCCTGGCCGAAGAAGCCTTGGCATTCGCCCGCTCGGTAGCTGCCACCCGCCCGCTGCCGCTGGTGCGCGACCTACCTTGCAAGCACCCCCTAGGTGATGCCTATTTCCAGTTCGCTCGCAATATGGTGGGCGCTATGTCCAAAAACTATCCGGCCCCGCTTAAATGCATTGAAGCAGTGGAGGCCGCAGCAACCAAGAAGTTTGAAGAGGGTATGGCTACCGAGCGCCAGATTTTCATTAACCTGATGATGACCTCTGAAAGCCGCGCCCTGCGCCATTTGTTCCTGGGCGAGCGCGCAGCTTCGAAGATTCCAGATATCGATTCCAGCGTCCAACCGCGCGAAATCAAGAGCGTGGCCATCATCGGCGCAGGCACCATGGGCGGCGGTATCGCCATGAACTTCATGAATGCCGGCATCAGCGTCAAGATGCTGGAAATGAAGCAGGAAGCGCTGGACAAGGGTGTGGCCACGATTCGCGGCAACTACGAAGCCCAGGTGAAAAAAGGCAAACTCAAGCAAGACAAATACGAACAGCGCATGGCGCTTTTGTCCACCACCTTGAGCTATGACGAACTTACCGGTACCGACATGGCAATTGAAGCTGTATTCGAGGAAATCGGCGTTAAAGAAAAAGTGTTCAAAGAGTTGGACCGCGTGATGAAGCCTGGCGCCATTCTCGCCTCCAACACCTCCACTTTGGATGTCAACAAGATCGCCGAATTCACCCAGCGACCGCAAGACGTAGTCGGCCTGCATTTCTTTAGCCCGGCCAACGTGATGAAGCTTCTAGAAGTGGTGCGCGGCGCCAAAACGGCTAAAGACGTGATGGCTACCTCCATGGCGGCCGCCAAAAAAATCCGCAAAACTGCGGTGGTCTCGGGAGTGTGCGACGGCTTTATCGGCAACCGCATGATCGAGCAATATGGCCGCCAGGGTGGCTTTTTGCTGGACGAAGGCTGTACCCCTGAGCAAGTGGATAAAGCCATGGAGAAGTTCGGCATGGCCATGGGTCCCTTTCGCATGGGCGATCTGGCGGGTAACGACATCGGATGGGCCATCCGCAAGCGCCGCGCGGTAGAACGCGCCACTATGAAGTACAGCAAAACCGCTGACCTCTTGTGCGAGAAAGGTCGCTTTGGTCAAAAAACCGGCGCTGGTTGGTACGACTACAAACCCGGCAAACGCGATGCGATACCCAACGCCGAAGTGGTCAAGATGATCGAAGACTACCGCGCAGCTAACGGCATTACGCCGCGCAAAATCAGCGACGAGGAAATCGTGCAGCGTCTGGTGTTCGCGCTGGTCAACGAAGCGGCGCATATTTTGGAAGAGGGCATTGCCAACAAGGCCAGCGATATTGATATCGCCTACATCTTTGGCTATGGCTTCCCTCCCTACCGCGGCGGCCCTATGTTGTACGCCGACGAAGTGGGACTGTTCAACGTCGTGCAAGCCATGCACCGCTTTGCCCAAAACCCCTTGGACGATGCCAATTTCTGGAAGCCCGCGCCTTTGCTGGCGCGCCTGGCAGCCGAAGGTAAGACATTTAATTAAGGAACCGCCATGACTTCAGCAGTAATTGTTTCCACCGCCCGCACCCCTCTGACCAAAAGCTGGAAAGGCGCATTCAATATGACCCATGGGGCCACCATGGGCGGCCATGTGGTCGAACACGCCATCCAACGCGCCGGTATCGAAGCAGGTGAAATCGATGACGTCATCATGGGCTGCGGCACGCCCGAAGGCGCCACTGGTGCCAACATCGCGCGCCAGATTGCACTTCGCGCCGGTTGCCCGGTAAGCGTCTCGGGCATGACGATCAACCGTTTTTGCTCTTCGGGTCTGCAAACCATCGCTACGGCGGCGCAGCGCATTTTGGCCAATGAAGGCGATATCTACGTGGCCGGTGGCTTGGAAGCCATCTCCTGCACCGCGCAGGAAATGAATAAACATATGCTGGCCGACCCCTGGCTGCAAAAGAACAAGCCCGAGGTCTATTGGGCTATGTTGCAAACCGCTGAGCAAGTGGCCAAGCGCTACAACATCAGCCGCGAGGCCATGGACCAGTACGGCGCGGCCAGCCAGCAAAAAGCCTCCGCCGCTTTGGGAAAAGGTCTGTTCAAGGACGAGATCGCGCCGATCAAAGTCACCATGGGTGTGGCCGACAAAGTAATGGGCATGATGACCAAGCAAGTGACGGTGAGTGATGACGAAGGCATTCGTGCTGGTACCACTTATGAAGGCATTAAAGATTTGCGTCCTGCGTTGCCCGGGGGCATGGTGTCTGCGGGTAATGCTAGCCAGTTGTCCGATGGCGCGGGTGCGGTGGTCGTGATGCACGAAAAAATCGCCGAGCAAAAAGGGCTGAAACCCCTGGGCCGTTTCCTGGGTTTTGCCGTGGCCGGTTGCGAGCCTGACGAAATGGGCATTGGCCCCGTGTATGCGGTCCCTAAAGTACTTAAGCGCTTGGGCCTGACGGTTGCCGACATTGACTTGTGGGAATTGAACGAAGCCTTTGCTGTGCAAGTGCTGTACTGCCGGGATAAGCTGGGCATTCCAGCTGACAAACTCAATGTCAACGGAGGAGCGATTGCAGTGGGCCATCCCTTTGGCATGAGCGGGCAGCGCCTGACCGGCCACGCCTTGATCGAAGGCAAGCGCCGTGGTGCCAAGCGGGTGTGCGTCACTATGTGTATCGGTGGCGGCATGGGTGCTGCCGGTATTTTCGAAGTCTTGTAAGGGACGTTTGCTATGAAGCTGCGCGCAACCATCGATTTTTTGCTGCACGATTGGTTGCGCACAGAGCAGCTCAGTAGCCGTGCGCGCTTTGCCGACCATTCGCGCGAAACCTTTGACGCGGTGCTCGACACCTGCGAGCGCATTGCGCGCGAAAAATTCGCACCGTTTAACCGCCTGGTGGACATGGAGGAGCCTCGCTTTGACGGCGAGAAGGTCATATTGCCGCAGGCTAGCCAAGACGCTGCAGATGCGTATGCTGCATCTGGCATGCTCAGCGCAGCGCAGGACTATGGCATCGGCGGCATGCAACTGCCCTACAGTGTTGAGGCCGCGGCCAACGCATTTTTTGCCTGTGCTTCGGTCGGCATTGTCACCAATATGCTCACCACGGGCAACGCTAATTTGCTGATGGTGCATGGCACCGAGACGCAAAAAAGGGTATTTGCCCTGCAGGAGTTTTCGGGCCGCTTTTCGGGCACGATGTGTTTGAGTGAGCCGCAAGCAGGATCCAGCCTGTCGGATATTGTGACCCGTGCGGTACCCGATGGCGATGACCATGCGGCCGACGCCTTAGGTCCGCGTTACCGCCTCAAAGGCAACAAGATGTGGATCTCAAGCGGCGAGCATGAGCTTAGCGAGAACATCATCCATCTGGTACTGGCAAAAATCCCGGATGCACAGGGCAAGCTGGTGCCCGGCACACGCGGCATTTCGCTGTTTATCGTGCCCAAAAAGATGGTCGATGCAAATGGCGAGTTGACCGGTGTGCGTAATGACGTGGCGCTGGCCGGACTCAATCACAAGCTGGGCTGGCGCGGAACGACCAATACCTTGCTCAATTTCGGCGAGGGCAAGTTTGCGGTGGGCAGCAGCGCCGGTCTGGACGGCAAGGGCTCGGGCGCTATCGGCTATCTGGTGGGTCAGCCCGGTGAAGGTTTGCGCTGTATGTTCCACATGATGAATGAAGCGCGCATCGGCGTTGGCATTGCGGCCACCATGCTCGGCCTGGCCGGTTACTACGCAGCGTTGGACTACGCGCAAAATCGGCCCCAGGGTCGCCCCATGGGCGCCGGTGGCAAAGACGCCGCTCAGCCGCAAGTGCGCATCATTGAGCACACCGATATCAAGCGGATGCTCTTGGCCCAAAAAGCCTATGGCGAAGGCGCATTGGCGCTGGCTTTGTACTGCGCCCGATTGGTGGATGAACAGCACACGGCCGAGGCCGCGTCTGCAGACGAGGCGCGGCTTTTGCTCGAAGTGCTTACCCCGATTGCCAAGAGTTGGCCGAGCGAATGGTGTTTGGAAGCCAATTCGCTGGCTATCCAGGTACACGGCGGCTACGGCTATACGCGGGACTTTCCGGTGGAGCAATATTGGCGCGACAACCGCCTCAACATGATCCACGAAGGTACCCATGGCATTCAGGCGCTAGACCTGCTGGGCCGCAAAGTGCTGATGGAAAACGGCAAAGGCATGCAATTGCTGTCAGCGCGCATGCAAACCACCATGGCCCGGGCGAGCAGCCATGCGGCGCTGGGCGGCCACGCGGCAGCCCTTGGTTTGGCGCTGGCACACGTGGGTGCGGCTACCCGCGCCGCTTGGTCTACTGGCGTACCCGGCGAGGCCCTGGCCAACGCTGTACCCTATATGCAGGCCTTTGGCCACACAGTGTTGGCCTGGATCTGGCTGGACGTAGCCTGCGCCGCACTAGAGGCGGATCCGCAAGGGCATGGTGCGGCAACCCAAGGGCGATTGGGTGCTGCCCAGTTTTTCTTCCACTATGAGTTGCCGAAAATTGGTGCCTGGTTGTCTGTGGTTGAATCTAGGGATATGACTTGCGCAACATTTCCCGCGGAGGCTTTTTAATGGCATTTTTTAAGAAGTACAACGGCACCACCGACGTGCGCCTATTGCGCCTTGAGCGCGTGATCTGGATCCTCATTTACGGTGGCTTGATTTCCATTGTGCTATCTGGCTTTGCCCGTGACGCCGGTGCCCAGGGCCACGTGGTCCTCTTGGCTTGCGGCCTATTGGCCGTGGCGGCAGGTGTGGCGCTGATTGTGGTTCGCTCGCGGCTGCGCGAAGAAGACTGAGTTTCTTAGGCTACGTGGCCCGGCAGCTCTTTTTGTACGGGTATCGCTGGTGCGACATGCTGTCGGCCGGCAAGGGGTAAAAATCCTTGCATTTGCGGCTGGCTTTTCTTCACTCTAATTTGGAACCCCCTATGACTCGTACTATTCAACAATTGTTTGATCTGACCGGCAAAACTGCGCTGGTGACCGGCGGCTCGCGTGGTCTGGGTTTGCAAATGGCCCATGCACTGGGCGAAGCCGGTGCCAAGATCATGCTTAGCTCCCGCAAAGCCGAAGACTTGGAGCAGGCCACTGCCGAGCTGCAAGCTGCAGGCATTGACGCCCGATGGATAGCCGCCGATTGCGCCAAAGACAACGAAATTGCACGCCTGGCCGACGAAACCCTGCAACGCATGGGCGACGTGGACATATTGGTCAACAACGCTGGTGCGGCCTGGGGCTCTCCCGCCGAAGACCACCCCATAGACGCTTGGGACAAGGTGATGAACCTTAATGTGCGCGGTTACTTTCTACTGAGCCAAGCGATTGCCAAGAAAAGCATGATTGCGCGGCGCGCGGGGCGCATCATCAATGTGGCTTCGATTGCCGGCTTGGGCGGCAACCCCGAAGGTATGAACACCCTGGCCTACAACACATCCAAAGGCGCGGTTATCAACTTCACCCGCACCCTTGGTGCTGAATGGGGCAAGTACAACATCACGGTCAACGCGATTTGCCCGGGCTTTTTCCCCAGCAAAATGACGGCCGGTACGCTCAAAGCCATGGGCGAAGAGCGACTGGCTTCGCACGCGCCGCTCAAGCGCTTGGGTGATGACGAAGACCTCAAAGGCCTGTGCCTGCTGTACGCCTCCGACGCCGGCAAGCACATTACTGGCCAATGGCTCGCGGTCGATGGTGGTGTGAGCGTGGTGACGGGTGGCTGAAGACGTGCGGTCCGCAGCCGAAAATGCTGCGGCCACCTGGCGCAGCTTAGGCGGCGAAGGGCTGCAAATACCCTTCGTCGCGCACATGGGGTTTAGTCTAGATCATTGCGCCGCCGGCCATTCTGAAATCAGCTATGCGCCGCTGCCCGAACACCAAAATTCGCTGGGTGTAACGCATGGCGGCGCGATTATGACTTTGCTCGATGTGTCCATGGCCACTGCAGCGCGCAGTGATACACCAGGGCAGGGCGTGGTGACCATCGAGATGAAAACTAGTTTTATGCAAGCGGCTAGCGGCCCCTTGACCGCCCGTGGCCAGCTACTGCAGCGCACCGCCACACTGGCCTTCACGCAATCCACGATTTACGACGCCAAGGGTCGGGCCTGCGCTATGGCGCTTGGCACCTTCAAATACCTGAAAGAAGTAGGCCGCTCGGCCACGCTTTTGCAGCGTGCAGCCAGCGGTAGCAACACGGAGTGAACCTTATGCCAATGAACCGCCAAATCCACCTCGCAAGCCGCCCCGTAGGGCAGCCAGACTTGGACAATTTCAGTTTGGTCAGCAGCCCAACGCCCGAGGTGGACGAGGGCGAGGTGCTGGTGCGCCACCACTACCTCAGCCTAGACCCGTATATGCGCGGGCGCATGAACGACGCCAAAAGCTATGCCCAGCCGCAAGCCCTTGCGCAGACGATGATCGGCGGCACCGTGGGCGAAGTGATCGAATCACGCAACCCGGGCTTTGCCGTGGGTGACAAAGTCGTAGGCATGGGCGGCTGGCAGGAATACGGCTTGGTTACTTCGGCTATGACTGGCCTGCTGCGCAGGGTCGATGACACCCGCGTACCCTTAAGCGCCTATCTAGGCGCCGTAGGCATGCCCGGCGTAACAGCGTATTACGGATTGGTTCACATCATCGCGCCCAAGGCGGGAGACACCTTGGTGGTGAGCGCGGCCTCGGGCGCGGTGGGTAGTGCTTTTGGCGCCCTGGCAAAAGCGCGTGGTTGCCGGGTGGTGGGTGTGGCCGGTGGCGCCGATAAGTGCGCTTATGTGGTCAACGAGCTGGGCTTTGATGCCTGCGTAGATTACAAGCAACATGCCGATGCTGCCAGTCTGTCTGCTGGTTTACACACGGTTTGCCCGCAAGGCATTGAAGGCTATTTTGAAAACGTGGGCGGCATGGTGATGAACGCGGTTTTGCCTTTAATGAATGCCTTTGGTCGTGTCGCGGTTTGCGGCATGATTGCCGGGTACAACGGATCGCCGATCCCCATGACGACACCACAGCTGATATTGATGCAGCGCCTGCGTTTTCAGGGCTTTATCGTGAGCGAACATCCGCAAGTTTGGCCGGCGGCCTTAGCCGAATTGGGCGGCTTGGTGGCCAGCGGCGCATTGCGTGCGCGTGAGACGATTGCCCAGGGTATTGAAAGTGCCCCCGACGCCTTTTTGGGACTGCTTCAAGGGCGCAATTTCGGCAAACAATTGGTGAAGTTGATTTAGCCCGGCCCAGTGCTCGGCTACATATTCAGGAGCAAGCAGGATGCAACAGGACAGCGCACTCTCCAAGGCCGCAGACTTGGCTTGCCCAACTGCGAATGTGCCGACCAGTCCCGCTGCGCCGGACGCCCTACTTGCGTCGCCCGGTAGCCCGGTGCGAGGTGAAGAATTCCGTGACGACTTGCGCGCCCCCGGCGCCCTCAATGCCCAGGCTCGTAAAGCGCTTAGCGCGCAAGAACTGTTGCCTTTCACCCAACTGGACGATCTGCGTTCGTTATTTGCGATGGTGCAAACCGGTGTGTTGCTTTTCGCTGCGGGCGCGCTGATCATGGGCCTGTGGGGTAGCCCGTGGATGCTGGCGGGTATCGCTTTGATGGGCATCGCGCAGCACAGTTTGTTTATCCTTTCGCACGAGGCGGCGCACTACCGTTTGTTGTCGCACCGTGGTGCCAATGATGTGCT
>CANJXV010000052.1 GCA_947478935.1 Comamonadaceae bacterium | reverse complement strand
GAAGTTGGCAGCGGTGGTGCCGGTGTTGGTGAAATTGCAGCGCCCGCCGCCAGAGATGCGGATTTTCTCGGCCACTTTGTCGCTGTGGTCCACCAGCAAGACCTTTTGCCCCAATTGCCCGGCCACGCCCGCGCAAAACAGGCCAGCGGCACCGGCGCCGACGATGACAACATCAAACATTTGCATGCTGCGATTGTCGCCCGCCTGCTGCACCGCAGGCTGGCGCGGGGTTGGCCTCAGCGCTGGCTGGTGGCTTAGCGGCCAGGCAAGCTACGACACTGGCCTAGCGAGGGAATCCATACAAGAGGAGTTAGCGCGTATTCCTCGCTGCCCCTTGCGTGCGGCGTCAATGCCTTAGGGCTGGCTAAGTCCAGACGGCAGCCGCCTTCTCGCTTAAGTAAGCTTGAGTGGCAGACTGCGCAACCGGTTGCCGTTAAGGGCAAAAACTGCATTAGCCACGGCGGGCGCCAGCGGCGGCACGCCAGGCTCGCCCACACCGGCGGGTGTGCGCTCGCTGGGCACGATGTAGGTGTGTACCTGCGGCGCATGCGCCATGCCCACCACGTAGTGCTGGTGAAAATTGCGCTGCTGCACTTCGCCTTGCACGATGTCCACTTCGCCCCATAGTGCTGCGGACAGGGCAAACACCACCGAGCCTTCCATTTGCTGGGCCACGATGGCCGGGTTCACCACGGTGCCGCAGTCGATGGCGCAAAACACATCGTGTACGCGCAAGGTGCCGTCTTCTATCGACACGCGCGCCACTTGCGCCACGATGGAGCCAAAGCTCTCGTTCAGCGCAATGCCTTGTGCCTGTCCTTCGGGCAGCGTTTTGCCCCAATTGGCTTTTTCGGCTGCCAGGTTCAGCACGGCCAAATGGCGCGGCGCGTCTTGTAGCCATTGGCGGCGAAAGGCCAGCGGGTTGGTGCCTGCCTTGGCTGCCAGTTCGTCGATAAAACTTTCCGAGAAAAACGCATTGTGCGAATGCCCCACCGAGCGCCAAAAGCCCACCGGTATGCCCACTTTGGTGGCCACATGCGCCATTTTTTGGTGGGCAAAGCCGTAGGGCAGATCAAACAAGCCTTCGGAATCGGTTTTGTCCGGCGCGTCGAATGGCCCAGCAAAAGCGGGCAGCACGCGCTCCATCCAGCGCGGGCTGATGGAGTCGCCAGCGGATTTGATTTGCAGGCTTTGCACTTGGCCCAACCCATCGTGGCTGGCTTGGAGTTGGGCGACATGCATGGGCCGGAAAAAGTCGTGCGTGCTGTCTTCCTCGCGCGACCAGGCCAGTTGCACCGGCTGGCCGGGCAGGGCCATGGCTGCTTGCGCGGCCAGCACCACGTAGTCCACTTCCATGCGCCGACCAAAGCCGCCGCCCAGCAAGGTAATGTGTATCTCCACCTTCGCCAGCGGCAGCCCGGCTGCCTTGGCTGCCGCTTCGCGCGCGGCTTCGGGCACTTGGGCGGGCGCCCACACGCTGAGCTTGCCGTCTTGCAGCCAGGCGGTGCAGTTCATGGGCTCCATAGTCATATGGCCCAGGTAGGGTGCTGTGTAAGTGGCGCCGAGCGTGTCGCCGCTTGCGGGCGGCGTGCCACGCTCGTGGAAGGTGTAACCCTCTTCCTCGGCCAGTTGGGCTTGCAGTTGCTCTGCGGCCTGCTTGGTGTCGAGCGCGCCTTGCGGGCGCTGGGCCCATTGCACTTGAAGCGCCTCTGCGCCTTGGCGGGCGTGCCAGGTGGTTTTGCCGACCACCGCCAGGCCTGCGCTAGCGCCGTTGTGGGGTGCAAGGGGGATGACTTTCAGCACCCCGGGCATGGCCAGGGCCGCTGCGCCGTCCACCGATTGCACGCTACCGCCGATGATGGGGCACAGGCGCGCGGCGGCAAACACCATGTTGGGCAAGCGCACATCCAGACCAAAAGTGGCGCTACCGCTGCTCTTGGCCCACAAGTCCAGGCGTGGGGCGGGACTGCCAATTAGCTTCCAATCCTTGCGCGCCTTGGGGCTGACGGTGCCGGGGCTCAACTTGGCCGCCGCAGCGGCAAATTGCCCGAAGTGGCCTTCTTTGCCCGAGGCATGGCTGATTTTTCCCTGTGTAAACACCAGTTCTCTCAACGGCACTTGCCAATGCGCAGCTGCCGCTTGGGCCAGGCTGGCGCGCGCGCTGGCAGCGGCAAGGCGTACCGGCTCCCAGGCGTCGGCCACGCTGGACGAGCCGCCTGTCACGATCAGGCTCAGCTCGCGCCCGACTTTGGCCGTCAGCCACTGCGCGGTTTTGACCGTCGCGCTGCGCTTGCCCTCTTCGATTTGCTGCGGATGGAAGGGCAAAAAGGCTAGCACGGCGGCCACGTTGCCGTACAAGGCATCGGGCCCGGCTTGCTCTAAGCGCACCTTGTCCAAAGGAATGTCCAGCTCTTCGGCGGCCAGCATGGCCAGCGCGGTGTGCACGCCCTGGCCCATTTCGCTGCGCGGCATCGCTAGTGCCACCGAGCCGTCCTCGCCAATCTTGATCCAGCCGTTCAAACCAACGCTGCCTTGCGTGGGCAACATGCTGTCTGCGCTGCCCAGGCGGCTGCGCGGCGGGGCCACGCCCCAGCCCACCAGCAATGCGCTGCCTGCGCTCAGGGCGCTTAGCAAAATCGTGCGCCGCTTCATGCTGCGCTCCCGCTGGCCTTGGGGGCTGCGCTATTGCTTGCGCTCTTAGTCGCGACACTACTTGCGCTATTTGCAGCGCGATGAATGGCTGCGCGTACTCGTTGGTAAGTCCCGCAGCGGCAAATATTGCTCATGGCCGCGTCGATGTCGGCATCAGTAGGTTTGGGCGTGCGCGCCAAGAGCGCGGCAGCCGCCATCAACATGCCGCTTTGGCAGTAGCCGCACTGGGGCACTTGCTCGTCAATCCAGGCTTGTTGCAGCGCGTGGGGCTGTTCGGCGCTGCCCAGCGATTCGATGGTGCGGATGTCTTTACCCTGCACCGTAGACACCGGCGTCACGCAGGAGCGCACCGCTTGGCCGTCCACATGCACCGTGCACGCGCCGCAGGCGGCGATCCCGCAGCCAAATTTGGTGCCGGTCAGGTTGAGTTGGTCGCGCAGCACCCACAACAAGGGCGTGGCAGGGTCGGCGTCGGCGTGGGTGCGCTGGCCGTTGATTTGGAGTTGCATAAGCAGTCTTCCCGCTGGGGGACATTTGTTTTTAGCGGCGGCATGGTAACGCCCTAAGACCCTACTTGCCGGGTGGCCAGAGAGAAACGGTTGCCCGGCGCTTAGCCCAAAGCGCTTTCCAGTTCGTGCGTGCGCCCAAGGTGCTCCAGCCCCCGCAACACATCCCCGATCAACAAAACACAAGGGCTAGCCATCCGTTGCTCAGTCAGTGTTTGGTGCAAACAATCCAGCGTGCACAAAGCCTGCCGCTGCGTGGGCAGGGTGGCATCTTGCACGATAGCCACGGGCGTATCAGCGGGCAGGCCGTGCAGCAGTTCGTCTTGAATGCGCTGCGCGGCAGCTACGCCCATATAGACCACGAGAGTGAGTTTGGCCTTGCGCGAGGTCTGGGCCAGCGCGCGCCAGTCGGTACCTGGGTCCCCGGGTTTGGCGTGGCCGGTCACCATCAGCACGCCATGGGCATGGTCGCGGTGGGTCATGGCGGTGTTGAGCGATGCCAGCGCGCCCAAGGCGGCGGTGATGCCGTTAACCACGTGCACCCGGATGCCCGCTTGTCGCAAGGCCTCGATCTCTTCGCCGCTGCGGCCAAATACCAAGGGGTCGCCGCCCTTCAGGCGCACCACGTTTTCCCCCTTGTGGGCTTCGCTGACCATCAATTTTTCAATAAAGGCCTGCGGCGTGGACGCGCAGCCGCCGCGCTTTCCCACATAGACGATACGGGCGCTGGGGCTGGCGTGGGTCAGCACGGCCTCGTTCACCAAGTCGTCCACCAAGATGACGGTGGCGGTGGCAATGGCTTTAACGGCTTTGAGCGTCAACAAATCCGGGTCACCCGGCCCGGCGCCTACCAGGCTGACTTGGCCTGCAGCTTGGGGGGCAACGGTGGCAAGCACGGCATCGCGAGGAGCGGAGCGACGCGGCGATCCATGCGCCGCTGATCTATCAAGAATGCTGGATTGCTTCACTTCGCTGGCAATGACACAGTTGCGGGTCAGCAGCGGTTTCGTGGCGCTTGGCCCAGGTTTTTTTGTTGTCATGCAGCACTGTCCATGCGGGAAATAAGTCGAGAAATATCAATCACTTGTTGCGCTATCGGCCCAGGCACGGGCTGGGCGCCGTCCATCACCGCGCGGATGTAGTCGGCAGTGCCTGGCGCGTCTATGCCAGCGGGCAGCGCGGGCAGGCTGCCCAGGCTGCCGCTTTGCGCGTCTTGCGAAAACACGTTTTCACCTGCGATAAAGCCTTGCATTTTGGGTAGGCGGCGCGCGTCTGCCACAGCCTCGCCCTCGGTGCCGCGCAAGAGCAGGGCATTGGCCTGCACCAGTTGCAAAGTCGCGGCCATGGAGTGCGCGTATTCCGGGTGGGTGTAGCTGGTCACCAGCAGGCTGGGGCCAGCGCAGGTATTCATGAGTTTGACCAAGCTGTGCGCCGAATTGCGCAGTTGCACCACGCGGCGTACTTCCAGCAGCCTTTGCAGGCCGGTGCTTAAAGCGGCGGTGGGATAAAAGGCCACTTCGCCAGCGGACAGCGGCGCCAAGGTGCTGCGCGCAGGGATGCCCAGGACGTCCAGCACTTCCGAGGTAAACACGCGGCTGTTTTCGGTGGGCGTGCCGTGGATCATGACCGGGTGGCCTTCGCGCGCCAGCAACAAGGCTAGCAAGGGCGTTAGCACCGGAATTTTGCGCGCGCCGTTATAGCTGGGGATAACGACGACGGGCTTGTCGCCCTTGGGAACGGTGTGCAGGCGCGACGCCGTGGCGTCCAGAAAACCGGCCATTTCTTCGGGCGTTTCGCCCTTGACGCGCATGGCCAGGCAAAAAGCGCCCACTTCCAAATCGGTAACCGCGCCATCAAGCAGTTGGCCCCACAAATCAGCCGCCTGCACGCGGCTCAGCCCCCGCGCCCCGTCTTTGCCGCGACCGATTTCCCGCAAGTAGATACCAATAGCCATGCTTGTATTGTCCGCCAGCGCGCCTAAGTAATGGGTATGAGCTTATGCCACAGACCCAATCGGCCTAAGTTTTCGGGATTGCCGCAAGCCGGAATTGCCGCTTGTGCGTTCTCTTGGTGATCAGCTCAAAACTGGTGAAGGTAAAACATTTTTGTTTCGTCGGCATTTAACATTTGGGTGGGGCAGAAGGCTGGCTTGTGCAGACCCTCCCTAGCTTTCAAGCGCTGGTCTTCGTAACGCCTTTGTCGACGGTGTATGAGCGAACCGCGCTGATCAAAGCGCTCCGGTCAAAAGGTTTGGACATGACAGCGTTGATACCGGCTGCCTTGCAACGTTCGACCACATCAAGTACAACATTGGCAGTGAGAGCAATCGCGGGCACATTTTTGAAGGGTTCAGGCGCATTGCGGCGGATCTCAGCCACGACATCCGCACCATCGATATCGGGCACCACCAGATCGATGAGCACCAGTTCATACAGGTTACTGCGCATCTTTTCAAGCGCTTCATTGCCGTTTTCAGCTTGTTCGATGACGGCATTTGGGAACGTCCGAAGCAAGGTGGTGGATACGAGCAATCGATTGACCTCGTTGTCGTCTACCACCAATACATAAATGGGAGATTGTTGTTGGGTCGTCGCCAGATTGACGGGTTCTACTTGGCTGACGGAATGTTGCACCACGGTGATGGGTAAGCGGACTGAAAATACCGAACCCTGCGACGCTGAGCTTTTCACACTCAACTGGCCACCATGGCTTTGCACCAAGCTTTTGGTGATCGCCAAGCCTAGGCCATTACCTCGATTCGGTTCGCTAATGCCAAGCGAAACCTGCGCGCTGTGAACTTGGGTAAAGGGCAAATAAATGCGAGATATCTGATCGGTCGTCATGCCAATTCCAGTATCTGCGACGTCGATCAAAAGTTCGATGTTATCGGCCGCCCTTCGCTCTGCTGAGACTGTCATCCGTACCGAACCCGCCGGTGTAAATTTGAGGGCATTACCCAACAGGTTGATTAATATTTGCGATAGGCGATTTTTATCAATACAGACCCACTTTGGCACATCGGACTGAATGAATAATTCATATTCCAATTGCGCCTCTTGCGCATGGTTGCTAAGGGTTTCGAAGGTGTGGGTTATTACTTCATGTAAGGCAACGGTTTCGGGGTGCAAAGTGAGTTTCCCCAAACGAATTTGGGAGAAATCAAGCAAATCGTTAATGACCGTTAACAAGTGCTTGGCGGCGTAATGAGCACGCCCTACAAATTCTATAGTTTCAGTAGGCAAATTTTTGTCGTGATATATCAGATCAAGGTAACCGGTTACCGCGTTTAAGGGGGTGCGCATGTCATGGCTAACCATAGCCAAAAATTCATCTTTGTGCGAATCTGCAAGACGCAACGCTTTTGAGGTTTCTTCTAACCTCCGATTGGTGCGATTCAATATATGAAGCGACTGTGAATTAGCCGAGTCAACGATATAAATCAGTATGATCTGCGTTATGACTAGAATAAAAATACATACCGTGCTAATTGTTAAATCTTGCCAAGTATCCTCGGGTCGGTGCGGTAATAAACCAACAATTTGCAGGCTATACAAACCCAGTAAAAGGGTAATGCTTACAAGTACCCACCCTACAGCCCAGTTGCGTGACATGCAAAACACGGGAAGAATAGGCACCAAAGCTAAAAATACAATATAGGTGGATGTTACGCCCGTGGTGATGGCCGAATTAAATATTATTAGCACTAACAAAGTTACTTCAAATATTGAATGCGTTAACGCCAATCCGCCCCCAGCCCGCCAAATGAGAATATTGGTACTGAGTACCATAGCCGAGAAAATACACGACCAACCGGCATTTGTATTGCCCAGGTAAGATAACGCAATTCCGGTTGGTAGTAAAAACAGACTTGCGAAGATAGAGTTGATAAAAAAGTAAAAATTGCGCGTATCACGCAACTTTCGTGGCAATTTTTTGAGAATCCAGATGTAAAAAAATGGTTTTTATTTGACATTGGTCTGGATTAAATATTGGTCACAATTTTTGTGTGAATTTAAATTTAGTGCAGAACTCATGCTGCGTCAATTGATTTAGCCATTACCTGATTATTATGCAAAAAAATGATGTTGCAATTCTAGTTGGCGGATGCAGAGTGCAAGCAGGGACTAGTGCACTGTGGCTAGTGCCACTGCGTCGAAAAGCCAATAGTGCGGCCTGATGCATGTTTGGAATTATTACCATGGTCATGGTCATGGTCATGGTCGATGCGGCGATGGTACTTGAGGCCGAGTTTTCGGCTTGGTATCGGGCGCTTTCCAGTAGTGGTAAGTCCAGGCGGTGGTAAAGCCGAAGCGGCGGTACAAGGCCAGCGCCGGGGCGTTGTCGGCTTCCACTTGTAAAAAAGCGCGCGCAATGCCGCGCTGGCGTGCCAAGCCGACAAAGGTACTTAGTAGCGACGCGCCCAGACCCTGGCCCCGCGCATGGGGCAGGGTGCGCATGCCGTGCACGCTGAGCCAATCGCGGCTGATGCAGGCTGTGCCCGCGGCCAGTGACACGCCGGCGCTTTGCACATAGGCGTAGCGGGCAAAGCGGCTGCGGCTGAGCAATTGCACCCGCAGAGCGCCGTCCGCTGCGTCAAAGCCTAGGGCGGTATAGACGCTGGCCCATGCGCCGGCGGGCGCATCTAGCAGCATGATTTTGGGGCGCAAGCTTGCACTACCCAGCCTTGGCGCAGCAGTTGACAAGTCTGCCGCTGCTTGCATGGCTTCCAGGGAAGCTGTTTGCACATACACAGGGTCCGCCTTTCGGTAGCCTAACGCCTGTAGGCGCTCTTGCCAGTGGCGCAGGCCCGGCGTGTCGGCGATGCGAAAACAGGGCGGCAAACCATAGTCACGGTATTGCTGCTCGATAGCAGGCAGCCCTGCTATGTCCAGACCGTGATGCAGCAAAGGAATGGCGCTGTGCGCGCGCCCGATGTCTGCTGCATCAAACGGCAGCAGCCAGCCGGGCAGCTCGCTTTGCGCAGCCGGGCAGACGGCGTCTAGCGTGGCGCGTTCCAGGCTTTCAATGTCGTGCGGCGCGAGAGTGGTGTCGGGCATAGCGGCATTGTGGCGCAGGGCTGGCCTACACTGTCTCCCGCTATGACTAAAGCCGATGCCGCACCACCTTCTGCCCAAAGCCAACACAAAGCAGCACCGCAGGTTATGCCAGCGGCCGACGCGCGCCGCAAGCTTTCCGACCATCCTACAAACTTGGACGCGCGGCCTATGTTGGTGCTGGGCTTTGAGTCCTCTTGCGATGAAACCGGCGTGGCCCTGGTCGAGCTGCGAGGACAAGCCGTGCCGCGCTTGCTGGCCCATGCTTTACACAGCCAGGTGGATATGCACCAGGCCTTTGGCGGCGTAGTGCCCGAACTGGCCAGCCGTGACCATATCCGCCGCGTCCTGCCTTTGACTACCGAAGTTATGACCAGCGCCGCACGCAGCTTGAGCGAAGTGGATGTGGTCGCCTACACCCGTGGCCCCGGCCTGGCGGGGGCATTGCTGGTGGGCGCGGGCTTGGCCTGCGCATTGGCGGCCGCTTTGGACAAACCAGTTTTAGGCGTGCACCATTTGGAAGGGCATTTGCTCTCGCCATTCCTGAGCGCCGACCCGCCGCAATTTCCCTTTGTGGCGCTACTGGTATCGGGCGGTCACACGCAGCTGATGCGGGTCGATGGCGTGGGCCGCTACATGATGCTGGGTGAGACGATTGACGACGCAGCTGGCGAGGCTTTTGATAAGTCAGCCAAGCTAATGGGCCTGGGTTATCCCGGCGGCCCGGCGCTCGCGGCTTTGGCTGCGCAGGGCGACCCCAAGGCTTACGCTTTGCCGCGCCCCTTGCTGCACAGCGGTGATTTGGATTTTTCATTTGCGGGGCTCAAGACGGCGGTGCTAGTGCAGTCGCAAAAAATGGTCGCTGCCCATGGCGCGCCGATTGCGCCTTCCGAATACACCTTGGCCTCGGGCGCCACGCCGGGCTTTGGCGCTTTGCCTGTTCAAGCGCAGGCTGATCTGGCTGCGTCCACCCAAGCGGCTATTGCCGATGTGCTGGTAAAAAAATCCATGACAGCGCTTAAAACTACTGCATTAAAACGCTTGGTAGTCGCTGGGGGCGTGGGCGCGAATAGGAGTTTGCGCGAGCAGCTCAACACTCAATGCGCAGCACGCGGGGTGCAGGTGCATTACCCCGAGTTGCACTTATGCACCGACAACGGCGCCATGATCGCCTTGGCCGCCGCGATGCGCCTGCAAAGCGGCACGCAAGAGGCCAGCCGCGACTACAGTTTTCAGGTGCAGCCGCGCTGGCCTTTGCAGTCGCTTTGAGATTGCGGCGATTAGGAAATGTTCAGTTCAGCGGCCTTGCTTACTGGTAATTTTTTCGTCAGGCTTAGGTGCAGCACGCCGTGCTCCATACGCGCTTGGCTTGATGCGCTGTCGATTTCCTGCGCAAATTCATACACCGCGCGGTAGCTGCGCGGCGCGCCTTCCAGCGTTTCCACACGCAACACCGTGTCTTCAATCTGAATGCGCAAATGCTCTTTACCCACGCCGGGTAAATCTAGGCTAAAGCTATAGGCTTTGTCGTCCTCTTGCAGTGCGCTGCCCGCAATTTTGGGCATTGGCGCCACGGCGCTGGCGCTCAGGTCGCGTACCAAGCGGCCAACTTGGGCGTAGGCTTTGCTGCGGGTGAGCACATCTGCGGCGGAAAGGGAATGCAAAGCCCAGGGGGATGTAGTGGTTGTTAAAAACATAAGGTGGCTCCGTTTAGACTCGCGGCCCTCGACATGAGGCCCGCATGCCTTCGAGGTGCGCGCATTTGTTTTTATTTCAAGGTGTTTTTCCCCATGTTTATTCTTTCCATCAAGGCCTTGAAATGGCCTTGGGCGGCGCTATGTGTCTGCGCTTTTTTTATGTCGTCGCTAGTACCTTTGGCAGCGCAAGCGCAAGCGCAAACGCCACAGGGCCCCATCAAGCTGGCTTTGATCGAAGGCTTGAGCGGGCCCAACGCCAGTGGTGGCGAAGCGGTGTACCGCAATCTGGTCTGGGCCATAGAGCGCGTGAATGCGCGCGGCGGTGTGCCTTCGGGCAAAGCGTTTACCCCGCTGATGCTAGAGCGCTTTGACAGCCAGGGGCAAACGCAGGAGGCGCTATCGGCCTTGCGCTTGGCCATTGACGGCGGGGCGCGCATTATTTTCCAAGGCAATTCTTCTGCGGTGGCAGCCGCCTTGATTGACGCCGTCAACAAGCACAACGCCCGCGATCCGGCCCGGCGCGTGCTGTTTCTGAACTACTCGGCCGTGGACCCAGCGCTGACTAACGAAAAATGCAGTTTTTGGCATTTCCGTTTCGACGCCCATGCGGACATGCGCATGGCGGCACTGATGGAGTTGTTGCGCGAAGACGCCGCACTCAAGTCGGTGTACTTGCTGGGTCAGGATTACAGCTTTGGGCAAAGCGTGCTGCGCGAGGCACGGCGCCAGTTGGCGGCACAAAGGCCCGATGTGCGTATCGCCGGGGATGAGTTGCATCCGCTCTTGCGCATCAAAGATTTTGCGCCCTACATCGCCAAAATCAAAGCCAGCGGCGCGCAGGCGGTCGTCACCGGCAATTTTGGGCCTGACTTGACGCTGCTGGTCAAAGCTGCGCGCGAGTCGGGGTTTGACGGCACTTTTTACACCTTCTACGGCAATGCGCTGGGTGCGCCCGCCGCCATGGGCGAGGCGGGCGTGGGTAAGGTGCTGGCCGTGGCCGATTGGCTGCCCAATGTGCAGTCGGCGCAGGCCGAGAGCTTTTATCGCGCTTTCCGGACGCGCTTTCCCAAGCCGGACGACGACTATGTGCATATGCGCATGCAGTTGATGGTCGAGGCGCTGGCCCAGGCGTTGGGGGATGCCGCCAAGCGCGGCACTCCCGACGGGTCTGCCCCAGAAGTAGCGGACATTGCGCGCGCATTGGAGGGTGTCAGCGTCAGTTTGGCCGGACAAACCGGCAGCATGCGTGCCAGCGACCACCAATTCCAGCAGCCGCTGGTGGTAGGCGTAATGGAGCGCCAAGGCGTGCCGGGGGTGAAATTTGACGTGGAAGGCTCGGGCTACGGCTTTAAAGTCATTAAAACCTTGACCGCCGCCCAGGCCCGTATGCCCGAAATCTGCGTGATGCAGCGCCCCGCTTCCTAAGCCACAGGCGGGGCCTTGCCAGGAATGGTTACAATCGACAGGCTTTGCAGTTCGCGAAGCGCACGTTTGCAGCAGTTCCAGCCGCAATCGCAAGTCTTTATAGCTATTTACGGAAAAACACATGATCGCATCTGAAATTAAAGCGGCTGTCGTTAAAGACAATGCCCGCCAAGCCGGTGATACCGGTAGCCCCGAAGTCCAAGTCG
>CANJXV010000051.1 GCA_947478935.1 Comamonadaceae bacterium | reverse complement strand
GGGTGTGGGTATTCCTTACGCGATGGGCATCAAACTGGCCAAGCCCGAGAGCGAGGTTTTTTGTATCACTGGTGAAGGTTCGGTGCAAATGTGTATCCAAGAGCTTTCAACCTGCTTGCAATACAACACACCCATCAAAGTTATCTCGTTGAACAACCGTTACCTGGGGATGGTGCGCCAGTGGCAAGAGGTGGAATATGAAGGTCGCTACAGCCACAGTTACATGGATGCCCTGCCCAACTTTGTCAAGCTGGCGGAAGCCTACGGTCATGTGGGCATGCTTATTGAGCGCCCTGAAGACGTGGAGCCGGCTTTGCGCGAGGCACGCCGATTAAAAGATCGTACGGTGTTTATGGATTTCCGCACTGACCCAACAGAAAACGTATTCCCGATGGTGCAAGCGGGTAAGGGCATTACTGAGATGCTGCTGGGCTCGGAAGACTTGTAAGCGGGAAACACTACTTTTAATTAACTACTGACTGACAAATCTATTGCTTGCCAAGCTTGTGCGTTACCGCGTACAGGGGAGGGCGGCGAAAAGAGGCGTCTTGTATCTATGAAACATATCATCGCTGTTTTGCTGGAAAACGAACCTGGCGCCCTATCGCGCGTAGTCGGCTTGTTCTCCGCCCGTGGTTACAACATCGAATCTCTCACGGTGGCGCCTACCGAGGACTCCAGCCTCTCGCGCATGACTTTGCAGACCAACGGCTCTGACGATGTAGTTGAGCAAATCACCAAACATTTAAACCGCCTGATTGAGGTGGTTAAGGTAGTGGATTTGACAGAAGGCGCTTACATCGAGCGTGAGCTGATGATCGTCAAGGTGCGCGCCGTTGGCAAGGAGCGCGAGGAAATGAAGCGTATGGCTGACATCTTCCGTGGCCGTGTAATCGACGTGACGGACAAAAGCTACACCATCGAGCTGACCGGCGATCAGGCCAAAAACGATGCGTTTTTGCAGGCTATCGAAACGGATGCGATTTTGGAGACAGTGCGTACCGGTGCCAGTGGCATAGGCCGCGGTGAGCGGGTATTGCGCGTATAGGTGATGGCGCTGCCGGCATCCTGATGCAGGCAGCGGACAACCTCAATTGGTTTTGTAACTTGGCGTAGGACGCCATTATTTTTCGGAGAAAAGCATGAAGGTGTATTACGACAAAGACTGCGACCTGAGCCTGATCAAGGGCAAGACGGTGGCCATCATCGGCTACGGCAGCCAGGGCCATGCCCATGCCCAGAATTTGAATGACAGCGGAGTGAAAGTCGTTGTTGGCTTGCGCAAAGGTGGGGCGTCTTGGCCTAAGGTGGAAAAAGCTGGCCTGAAAGTGGCTGAGGTGGCTGATGCCGTGCGCGCTGCCGACGTGGTCATGATTTTGTTGCCCGACGAGCAAATTGGCACGGTGTACACCCAGGATGTCGAGCCCAACATCAAATCCGGTGCATCGTTGGTGTTCGCACATGGATTTAACGTGCATTACGGCCTGGTAAACCCTCGCGCCGACTTAGACGTTTGGATGGTCGCACCAAAGGCCCCCGGCCATACCGTGCGCGGTACCTATGCGCAAGGCGGCGGCGTCCCTCATCTGATCGCGATTCACCAGGACAAATCGGGCCGTACCCGTGATCTGGCACTTAGCTATGCCATGGCCAATGGTGGCGGTAAAGCCGGCATTATTGAAACTAATTTCCGCGAAGAGACCGAGACGGATCTCTTTGGCGAGCAGGCCGTTTTGTGTGGCGGCACGGTAGAGCTGATCAAAGCGGGCTTTGAAACCCTGGTGGAAGCCGGGTATGCGCCTGAAATGGCTTACTTCGAATGCCTCCATGAGCTCAAGCTGATCGTGGACATGATTTATGAAGGCGGCATCGCCAACATGAATTACTCGATCTCCAACAATGCCGAGTATGGTGAATATGTGACCGGTCCGCGCATCGTTACGGACGCCACCAAAGCGGCTATGCGCCAGTGCCTCAAGGACATCCAGACCGGCGAATATGCCAAGAGCTTCATTTTGGAGAATAAGGCTGGTGCGCCGACTTTGCTAAGCCGCCGCCGTTTGACCGCAGAGCATCAGATTGAGCAAGTCGGCGAGACCTTGCGCGCCATGATGCCCTGGATCAAGAAAAACAAGTTGGTCGATCAAACTCGCAACTAAGCCATTCTTTGCCGCGATAGGCGCTCCGCCCAAAGGCCACTTCGGTGGCCTTTGGCATTGAATGAGGGCTGTCGCCCGCGCTGGCTCAGCGTACACTGCACCTGTAGTGCGGCGAGGTGAAGCGCGTGGTCGCACGCCATAACTGAATCACACCAGGATCAATGCATGGACGACAACTCACAGACACAGGCTGACGGCGAGGGGCCAGTTTTTGTGCGCAAACGGCGCAAAGGCATCTACATACTCCCTAATTTATTTACCTTGGCCGCTTTATTTGGCGGTTTTTACGCGGTGGTCATGGCCATGCAAGGGCATTTCGACCAGTCCGCCATCGGTATTTTTTGCGCCATGGTCCTAGACAGTCTGGACGGGCGCGTTGCCCGCATGACCAATACCCAAAGCGCATTCGGCGAGCAAATGGACTCGCTGTCAGACATGGTGTCCTTCGGCGCCGCGCCGGCCTTGGTGTCCTACGAATGGGTTCTCAAGGGGCTTGGTAAATGGGGTTGGTTTGCCGCTTTTGTATATTGCGCCTGCGCAGCCTTGCGCTTGGCGCGCTTCAACGTCAATACCCATGTAGTAGATAAGCGCTATTTCCAAGGGCTTCCGTCCCCAGCCGCCGCGGCCCTGGTAGCCGGGTTTATCTGGTGGTGTACCGATCTGGGCATTGCGCCGCCAAGCGTCGCCTGGTTTATGTTTGCCTGGGTGCTGTACGCCGGATTGACCATGGTGACCAATGTGCCGTTTTACAGCTTCAAAGACGTCAGCATGAAGCAAAGTGTGCCATTCGCCGTGATCGTGCTCATTGCCCTGGGGATTGCCATCATCAATATCGATCCGCCCACGGTGATGCTAGGCATTTTTGTGGTGTACGGTTTCAGCGGTTATGTAGTGTATTGCGTGCGCCGATTCCGGGGCGTACCTGTCAGTGTCATCAGCACCTCGACAGACGAGCCCGATGAGCGCGGCATGCATAAATAAGTTGCCAGCCCATCCATTGCGGAAATTAGTGAAGTAAGTTTTTGGAGCTTGAAGATGTCTGATCAACTCATTATTTTCGATACCACCTTGCGCGATGGCGAGCAATCGCCTGGCGCCTCCATGACGCGGGACGAAAAACTGCGTATCGCCCGCCAGTTGGAGCGTCTGAAGGTGGATGTGATTGAGGCCGGTTTTGCCGCAAGCTCTAACGGCGATTTCGAGGCGGTGCAATTGGTGGCCAACAACATCAAAGACTCTACGGTTTGTTCGCTGGCGCGCGCCAATGACCGTGACATTGCGCGCGCAGCCGAGGCCCTCAAAGGCGCGCGTCGCTCGCGCATCCACACCTTTATAGCCACCTCTGCGCTTCACATGGAAAAAAAGCTGCGCATGACGTCCGACGAGGTCTATGCCCAGGCGCAACTGGCAGTGCGTTTTGCGCGCAACTTGGTCAGCGATGTGGAGTTCAGCCCCGAAGACGGCTACCGCAGCGACCCCGACTTTTTATGCCGCGTGATCGAGGCCGTGATCAATGAGGGGGCCGGTACCATCAATGTGCCCGATACCGTGGGCTACGCTATCCCTGAGTTATACGGCGAATTTATCCGTTCCTTGCGCGAGCGCATTCCCAATTCGGATAAAGCTATTTGGTCCGTACATTGCCACAACGATTTGGGCATGGCTGTGGCCAATTCATTGGCCGGTGTCAAGATGGGTGGCGCGCGCCAGGTGGAGTGCACTATCAACGGTCTGGGTGAGCGGGCTGGCAATTGCAGTCTGGAAGAGGTGGTCATGGCGGTGAAAACGCGCCGTGATTATTTTGGTTTGGAAATGGGTATTGACACCCGCCATATCCTGGCAGCAAGTCGGATGGTCAGCCAGACGACCGGCTTTGTGGTGCAACCCAATAAGGCGGTGGTTGGCGCTAATGCGTTTGCGCATGCCTCGGGCATCCATCAAGATGGCGTGCTCAAAGCGCGCGATACCTATGAAATTATGCGGGCCGAGGATGTGGGCTGGAGCGCCAATAAGATTGTGCTGGGCAAACTCAGCGGTCGTAACGCATTCAAGCAGCGATTGCTCGAGCTTGGTGTTCAACTTGACAGCGAAACCGAGATCAACGCCGCTTTCGCCCGATTCAAAGAGCTGGCAGACCGCAAATCCGAGATTTTTGACGAGGACATCCTCGCATTGGTCAGTGACGAAAGCGTGTCCCAGGCGCAAGAGCAATTTGCCTTCGTCTCCCTAAGCCAGCACAGCGAAACAGGTGAGCGTCCGCAGGCGGCTATTGTGTTTACCGTGTCCGGGCGCGAGGTCAGCGCGCAAGCCGAAGGCAACGGGCCGGTGGACGCCTCACTCAAGGCGATAGAGTCGCATGTCAAAAGCGGGGCTGAGATGGTTTTGTATTCGGTCAATGCCATCAGCGGCTCCACCGAAAGCCAGGGCGAAGTAACGGTTCGCTTGCAAAACAGCGGTCGCGTGGTTAATGGCACTGGCGCAGACCCAGATATCGTGGTGGCATCGGCAAAAGCCTACTTAAGCGCTCTGAACAAGCTGCAAAGCAAGGCCGATCGCGTCGCAGCGCAGGGTTAATCGCAGATTTACATGAATTTGCATGATGTTTCCCGCGCAAGTGCTTGATTTACGCGGTTTTTTGATTAAACTGTGATTTTTAAAAGCAAACTCCCAAATAGGGTTTCGCAAAATTTCGTATCCGGTGCATATTGGCTAAAAAACTTTTCACTGTCTTGTCACTTTTACTCTGCTTGGGCATGGCCTATGCCGCGCAGGACGCCAAGCGCAATGGTCGCGTTGATCCCGCTCGCCAGCAAATTAAGAGTAAGTGGGTTAAAGCGCAAAATTTCGGAAAAACGCCTGTTAAGGCTAACGTTAAGAGTCGAGTACCGACTCCGACCCGGCCTAGTTTTGGTGACATAGCCGGTTTACGCGGCGCGCCCGACGCGCTGGCGCTCAAATCTAGCGTGGCTTTCGTGGTTGACCAGGATACCAAAGAAGTCTTGTTGCATAAAAACGAACTGGCGGTGCTGCCGATTGCCTCGATTACCAAATTGATGACCGGCATTCTGATTAGTGAAGCGCGTTTGCCGATGGACGAATTGATTGCCATCAGCCAAGACGACGTGGATATGGAAAAAGGTAGTCGCTCGCGCCTCACTGTGGGCACCATGCTCAGCCGGGGGGAGTTGTTGCATTTAGCTTTGATGTCCAGTGAAAACCGGGCAGCCCACGCTCTAGGCCGCACATATCCGGGGGGTATTGGCAATTTTGTCAGCCTGATGAACGCCAAAGCCGCAGAGCTTGGCATGGCCGCCACCAGCTATGTCGAGCCGACCGGGCTCTCCAGCAAAAATCAATCCAGTGCCAAGGACCTGGCTACGCTGGTTAATTACGCCTATGCAGACTCCACCTTGCGCGAGTACTCCACTTCGCCTGGGCACCGGGTGGAAGTCGGGCGTCGCACCTTGCAGTTCAACAACACCAACCGCCTGGTGAAAAACCCAGACTGGGACATCGGTCTGCAAAAAACTGGCTATATCTCCGAAGCCGGTCAGTGCCTAGTAATGCAGGTCAAGGTGGCCGGGCGCAAAATCATCATGGTGTTTTTAGATTCGGCTGGTAAGCTCAGCCGAATTGGCGATGCCGAGCGGGTACGCCGCTGGGTGGAAACAGCTCCCGTGGTAAACAGCCGTGCCTCTCCGGTCGCAGCACTTTATGTGCCTGGCAGGCCCGTCGGACAGTAAGGCGTCGTCGGGATCGTAGGCGATCTGCTGCAAACTCCTGATTGCGTCATCCCAGGTACCGACAAGCAAACTATTTACCTTGTAAATGTATTACGTAGGGATCGCCAAGGAGCGACGCACTTCGCTTTGCGCTACTTTTGCAGACCCGTTTTAGCTTTCGCTAAAGCCCAATGTGGCAGAAATTTCTTTAGCCGTTTCTTTGAGGCGTGGCATCCAGCCGTCTTCCATGCGGCTCGATGGCGAGGAGATGGATAAGCCGGCAATCAGTTTGTTCTGGTCATCGTAAATGCCCGCTGCCATGCAACGCACACCCAATTCGAGTTCCTCGTTATCGCTGGCTTGGCCGTACTGGCGCACGCGGGACAGTTCGCGCTCTAGGGTGGCCAAATCGGTAATACTGTTTTTGGTGTGTCCCTGCAAACCGGTACGGGTCGCATAAGCGCGTATGCGCTGCGGGTCGTCTGCGGCCAGGAATAGTTTGCCCACCGAAGTCAGGTGCAAGGGAGCCCGCCCACCAATCGCGCGAACCACTTGCATGCCGGATCGTTCGCTATAGGCGCGCTCCACATAAATAATTTCATCACCCTGGCGCATGCTAAGGTTGACAGGTTGTTGCGTTAATTTATGTAACTCGCGCATGGGTGCAATTGCTGCATCGCGCACATTGAGGCGGCCTTTTACCAAGTTACCTAATTCAAGCAAGCGCATACCCAGGCGGTAGCTGCCCGGTTGAGGGCGGTCTGCAAATCGGCCTAGCACCAGATCATTCAGTATGCGGTGTGCGGTGGAGGGATGCAGGCCCGCTTTGTCGCTAATGTCTTTGAGGGTCATGGCCTCTTCGCGTGATGCCAGTACGTCGATCAGCGTGAACATGCGCTCAATCACTTGCACGGACGGCGTAGATGGTATGTTGGAATCTTGTTTAGTCATATGCAGCAGTGAAGAACGCTTGATTTTGCGCTATTGAAACGGCTGTCTAACAATTAACGGGAATTTAATAAATTTAAATTCGCACCGCGCTCGAAGGAACTGCTGTCCTGCCAGCGACCATCCACCAAAATCTGCGAAGGCGCGAAGCGCATTTTGTAATTCATTTTCTGGCTCTGCTCTATCCAGTAACCCAAATAGAGGTAAGACAAACCGAGTGATTTAGCTTGTTGCAACTGCCACAGCACGTTATAGGTGCCAAAGCTCGCGTCTAACTGTGGCTCGTAAAAGGTGTACACCGCAGAAATTCCATCGTCTAGCACATCCAGGATAGATACCATTTTCAGCGTGCCTGCGCTTTGGGCCTCACCCGGCTCACGGAACTCGACTAGGCGTGAATTAACTCGGCTTTGCAGCAAGAACTGCGTGTATTGGCTTACGCTATCTTCTTCCATGCCGCCGCCGGCATGACGGTAGTGCTGATAGCGCAAATACAGCTCGTAGTGCTCCTGCGAATAGCCCAGGCTTTGCACCCGCACTTGCAGATTGCCGTGCTGCCTCAGCGCACGGCGCTGGCTGCGATTGGGAGAAAACTGCGCCACCGGCACGCGCAAGGGTATGCAGGCCTGGCAGCCATCGCAGTAGGGCCGGTAGGTGAACATCCCGCTGCGCCGAAAGCCGCTCTCCACCAGGCCGGAATAGGTCGTGTTGTCGATGAGGTGGCTGGGCGTGGCCACCTGGGAGCGCGCTTGGCGATCGTCCAGGTAGCTGCACTCGTAAGGTGCAGTGGAGTAAAACTGCAGGGTCTGTAGCGGCAGATCGTGAAGCTTGGTCATGGCGGGTGTCAGTTGTCTTGCTGCAAATGCTTCCAGCTGTCGGCGGAAAACTCCCAATGAACGGGGGTCTGCGCCCTGGCTTCTTGCATGGTAGCAAGGAACTGAGCGCGCTGCACCGGCCGGGCACCCAGCCGTGACAAGTGGGCAGTGACTTGCTGGCAGTCCAGCTGAGGCACCTCGTTGGCGCGACAATGGGCAATCAGTGCCGCCAAGGCTATTTTGGAGCCATCGCGCACCTTGGTGAACATGGATTCGCCGTACACGGCCCTGCCCATCGCCACAAAATAAAGTCCTGCCACCATATCGCCATCGATCCAGGTTTCCACGCTATGGGCATAGCCCGCGTGGTGAAAGTCGATATAGGCATTCACCATCGCCGGCACAATCCAGGTTCCGTTTTGCCCTTGACGCGGCGCTTGGGCGCATTGGCGTATGACGGCGGCAAAATCACTATTTATACGGATTTCACAGCCTGCCTCTTGTTGGAAACGGCGCAAGGTTTTTTTAAGCGAATCGTGTATTTTGAATTGATCGGATGCCAGCACCATGCGCGGGTCCGGGCTCCACCATAGCGTAGGCTGGGTTTCATTGAACCAAGGGAATATGCCACGCGCGTAGGCATCGCTCAAGGTTTCCACATCCAATGCGCCGCCCGCAGCCAGCAGGCCGGGCGCATCGCTGTCCGGCCCCCATGTACGGCTTAAGGGAGGGAACGGGTCGCCGGGCAGCATCCAGGTTAGGTCGGGAGCGCTCATCGAGAACTCCTCCTAAAAGTAGGCGGACGCACCAAGGTGTGATTCAAAATAACCCGGAGGTTAGAATGCGTCCGTCGGGGCGTAGCGCAGCCTGGTAGCGCATCTGGTTTGGGACCAGAGGGTCGAAGGTTCGAATCCTTTCGCCCCGACCAATATACTTGCCAAAGCATCGTCTTTGGCTTTTTCATTTGCGTCGCTTGTATGCATTTCTGTCCGTAGCTCAGTTGGATAGAGCAACAGCCTTCTAAGCTGTAGGTCACAGGTTCGATTCCTGTCGGACAGGCCACTTTCATGTGCATCATCTTAGGGTAAGTGCAAGGCGCTGGCGAGCAGGATTGGTCCGCCAATACGCCAATCTTGCAGTGCTTGATTCAGGAATGAGGGGTCGCCAGTGCTCAGACAGAGCAACGGCTTGGCGGCCAGGTCTTGCTGCGTCGCGCCGATGGCAGGTCGAAGAAGTCCCGCCGCTTGCAGCACCTGGCGGGTGCGCCTGGCCACCGGTTGACCGGCCTCCAGCAGCGCAACCTGCGGCCCCCAAAGCCGGGCCAAAACTTCAGTAATCAGGGCGTAATGGGTACAGCCCAGTACCACAGTGTCAATCTGCGCACCGCCGTCCGGGTTTTGCCGCAAGGCTTGCACATAACGGTGACATAAGGATTCGATGGCCTGTCGGTCCGCTTGCTCGATGGCCACTGCCAAGCCGTCACAGGCTTGCAACAGGAATCGCACCGAAGGTGGCTGCGCAGCTAACAGCGCTAAAAATTTACCGCTGGCCAGTGTGCTGCGGGTGGCCATGACCGCCACTACGCCGCTGGCAGTTTGTGTTGCCGCTGGCTTGAGCGCCGGTTCAATACCCACAATGGGCAGCTGCGGGTAACGCTCGCGCAAACTTGCCACTGCGGCGGCGGTGGCGGTATTGCAGGCCAGTACCAGTGCTTTGGCTTTGTGGGTGGTGCACAGGTAATTGGCCAGCAGCTGCGACCTTGCGAGCACATGCGCGGTATCGCGCTCGCCATAGGGCGCGTGGCCAGCATCGCCGATGTAAACGAATTGGTCGTCAGGCAACTCCTGACGCAGAGCCCTCAGCACGCTCAGGCCGCCGATGCCGCTGTCAAAGACCCCAATCGGCCCAGTGGCGGCTGCGGGGCTTCGCATCTGGCTTTATGCCGATTGCACGGCAATGGTTTTGAATTCACCGCTAGCGATTTTTTGTTGCCAGGTGGCTGGACCGGTGATGTGCGCGCTGGTGCCACCTGCGTCCACGGCCACAGTCACCGGCATATCCACCACGTCAAATTCGTAAATCGCTTCCATGCCCAGGTCGGCAAAGGCTAGCACTTTGGCGTGCTTGATGGCTTTGCTCACTAGGTAGGCGGCACCGCCCACGGCCATCAGGTAGGCACTTCGGTGTTTCTTGATGGCTTCGATCGCGACCGGCCCGCGTTCGGCCTTGCCCACCATGGCGATCAGGCCGGTTTGTGCCAGCATCATCTCGGTAAATCCGTCCATGCGCGTGGCGGTGGTGGGGCCTGCCGGGCCGACGGCTTCGCCTTGCACCGGATCGACCGGACCAACGTAATAAATCACCCGGTTGGTGAAGTCCACAGGCAGGGCCTCGCCCTTGGCCAGCATGCCCTGGATGCGATTGTGCGCTGCATCGCGTCCAGTGAGCATTTTTCCGTTGAGTAGCAAGGTCTGACCTGGTTTCCAGCCCGCCACTCGCGCGGGTGTCAAGGTGTTGAGATCGACACGTGTGCTCTTCGCATAGTCCGGCTTCCAATCCACCGAGGGCCATAGGTCCAAGGACGGTGGCGTGAGGTAGGCCGGGCCGCTGCCGTCCAGCACAAAGTGCGCGTGGCGGGTGGCGGCGCAGTTGGGGATCATGGCCACCGGTTTGCTGGCGGCATGCGTGGGGTAGAGCTTGATTTTGATGTCCAGCACCGTGGTCAGCCCGCCCAGGCCCTGGGCACCAATGCCCAGCGCGTTGACTTTGTCGTACAGCTCCAGTCGCAAGTCCTCGGTTTGCGTCAGCGCCTGGCCGGCCGAGGATTTGGCTTGCAAGGCATACATATCAAGGTCGTCCATCAGGCTTTCTTTGGCCATGAGCATGGCTTTTTCTGCCGTGCCGCCAATGCCTATGCCCAGCATGCCCGGCGGGCACCAGCCCGCGCCCATGGTTGGCACGGTTTTGAGCACCCAGTCCACCACCGAATCGCCGGGGTTGAGCATGACCAGTTTGCTTTTGTTTTCCGAGCCGCCGCCTTTGGCCGCAACCGTCACTTCCATGGTATTGCCGGGAACCAGCTCGGTGAAGATGACGGCGGGCGTGTTGTCCTTGGTATTGATGCGCGCAAATTGGGGGTCGGCCACCACGCTGGCGCGCAAGGTGTTGTCCGGGTGCAGATAGCCCTGGCGCACCCCTTGGTTGACGGCGTCATCCAAAGAGCCACTGAAACCCGCAAGACGCACATCCATACCCACTTTTAAGAATACATTGACGATGCCGGTATCCTGGCAAATAGGCCGATGACCGGTCGCACTCATTTTGCTGTTGGTCAGGATCTGGGCGATTGCGTCTTTGGCTGCTGGGCTTTGCTCGTGCTCGTAGGCGCGGGCCAGGTGGGCGATGTAGTCAGCAGGGTGGTAGTAGCTGATGTACTGCAGGGCAGCCGCCACCGATTCAACAAGGTCGTTTTGGGTAATAGTGGTCATGGTCTGAGGCTGGCAAATAGGAGCTGAGTTTAGCGTCTGGGTTTTATAGTGCCGTTCTGGCGCCAGCTTGCCCGAGCGCCCATTTGGCGTCAAAATTCGAGGTGACTGGGCCTAAAGTCAGTGCAATGTAAGTGCCGCCGTCGAAGATTGCCCCAGCTTTTCGAAAACCACAAGGAGACAGGTTCTATGAGTTCGTCGACATCCGCTATCGAGTCCGTGTTGGTTGAAAACCGGGTTTTTCATCCCAGTGAGGCGAGCCAAAAAGGCGCCCGAATTGCCGGTATGCCAGCGTACCAAGCCTTGTGCGATGCCGCCGAAAAAGACTACCAGGGTTTCTGGGCGCAGTTGGCGCGCGACAACCTGCGTTGGACCAAGCCTTTTAATCGCGTGCTGGATGAATCCAACGCGCCTTTTTACCAATGGTTTGACGACGGCGAGCTCAACGCCTCGGCCAATTGCCTGGACCGCCACATGGGCACGCCGGTAGAAAACAAAACCGCTGTGATTTTTGAAGCCGACGACGGCGCGGTCACCAAAACCACTTACAAAGAATTGCTGGCGCGCGTTAGCCAG
>CANJXV010000050.1 GCA_947478935.1 Comamonadaceae bacterium | reverse complement strand
GCCATATCGGCCATGCCCATGGGGGCGCCGGGGTGACCGGAGTTGGCTTGTTGAACTGCGTCCATCGCAAGCGCGCGTATCGCGCTTGCCATTTGCTGGGAATTGGCCATGAAACGACTCCGGGAGGGGCTGGGGGCATTGCGCCGGTCAGACGCGCGAAAAATCATTTTAGCGGTGGGTTAGGGCTGGACCATGGCGCCAAGCGGCGCCTGCTGGCAGCCGCTTAGCGGCGACGGTTTTGTGCAAGTGCGCACAAGCGATGCGCCGCTGCCGTCAATTCCTGCGGCAGCACGGGTTTGGGCATCAGCAAATCGACTGATTGCATCAAAGCCAGCTCAGGTTGCACCGGCAAGCGGGCCGACAGAATCACGATGGCGAGATCGGCATGCGTCTTTCGCACGCGCACAGCAATCGAGCCACCGTCATCGTGCGGCAAATTTAAATCCAAAATCAGTAAGTCAACGGGCTGTTCCAGAAGTAATGCGTCTAGGCCCTTGCCATCGCTTAGCGCATGCACGGAAAAACCTTGTTCGCGCAAGTGATCTGCCAGCGCCTCTTGCAGCAAGCGGTTGTCTTCGACGATGACGATATGCGATGAGTGCATACGGATGGGTTTGCGGTGATGGCGCTAGCTTGCTTACGCAGGCGAGCCATCGGCGCGCACTTCGGGCAGAGAAAACCAGAACACCACACGTCCGCCTTCCAATTGCATCCGAATTTTGGTGCCCAGCGATTGGGCCATCTGTTGCGATAGCCACAGGCCCAGGCCGGTACCCGAAATCTCCTTGGCACCCGGTGCGCGGTAGTAGCGTGAAAAAACTTGATCGGGATCCGGCGCTCCGGCACTGCCTGGCACATTGCTAACGGCAAATTGCAAATCGGCGCCCCCTAGCGTATCGGGTACGCGACTGATCCGCAGGGTCACTTGGCTGTTTGCCGCTGCGTATTTCAGCGCATTGCCGACGAGGTTGTTAAGAATGATCTGAAGGTAGTTCAGATCGCTGTGTAGAAAGATGTCGGTGGAGTCACTGTCCCACTGCAGGTCCAGCGCTATGTCTGTACGGTGCAACTGGATTTTGCCTAGGGCGAGTACTTGCTCTAGAGCCGCAGGTACGGCAAATACGCTGGGGGTGCTGACCAGCAAACCGCCATCAAGCCGCTCGACATGGCTGCAGTTGTCCAGAATATGGACCACGCTGCTGATAGCGGTCTGAATTCGCGCTTCCCAACTGGCTTTGCGCAGTGCGGAAATCTCGGTCTGGCTCAGTGCCTTCACACCGAGTTGCATGACCGTCAAAGGCGTTTTGATTTCGTGCGCCATCATGGCAATAAATTGCTGCTGCGCAAACCCGATGCGCACTTGCTCCTGCAGCTTGCGCGCATTGAGCATGCGCCGACGGTTGCTGGCCGCTTCGACACGTTGCTGTTTCCACACCAGCGTAAAGAATAAAGTGGCTGACACCACGGGCCAATTGGCGATGCGAAGATAGTCGGAGCGCGCCCATTCGAGCCAACTAAAAAACAGGCTGCCAATGTAAATAATGTTAACCAGTAACATTAGGATGAAAACGGCGCTGAGAAAGCGTTGAATATTGCCGCGGTACCAGCTCGCACGCTTGAGTGTGAAGCCGATGAAGTTGACAAAAAACACGCACATGCCCAGACCAATGCAGACCGCCGCCACCACATTAAAAGGAGCCCAGCCACTGAGCAGGCCAGCTAAGCCGGCCAGCAGGCTACAGCCTAAAAGAGCATGCAGCCAGGGCATCGCCCAGTAACGGAAACCGGGGGTTGCGAGCACCAGCACACCGGCATACAGCGCAAAGCTGCCCGTCAGTACGGTAATCGCCACGTTGAGGCTGACAAAGCGAGCCGGGTCCGGTCCAGTGAGCCAGAGCAATGCACCACTTAATTGGAGTTGGTATAGCATTTGACACAAGGCCAAGGCCATCATCAAGCGGTATATTTTTTTGCCGCCAAATGCGTATTGCGTAAGGGATGCGAGCAATAACAATAAGGAAAACGTCAGTTGCACCGCCACATTGCTCCAATTGAGCGCGGACTTGTGCAGCAGCTCACTTTGGCTCACGATGTCGACATCGAACCAGCGCATTCGGGCACTTTGCACCCGAATCCAGACGGTAGCCACTTCCCCGTCTTGGACATCGTTCGGGAGGAGCAGCAAACCGTCGCGCATGTCGGTGGCGCTCAAGGTGGCGAGCGGGCTGGTCGCATCACCGGGTGCGCCAAAGCGGTGCGTGCCGCCAGATGGAAGTTGTACCCAGACCGCCACGTCATCGACGCTGGATCGGGGCATAGACAAATACAAATCTTCAAGGCCTTGCTTTTGGACGCGCAGTCGCAGCCATAGGGCGCCAGTTTCGTAGCCGCGGCGGATTTGGCTTCCCGTTGCCTGCCAAGCCGCATCGTCCGTTGGGGGCAGGATGCCGCTGTGGTCTGCGTCATACCATTGCACCCGCTCGAGAACCGTGTAAGCATGGGCGCCAGTCCACCCCCAACTTAGCAGGGCGGCTAGCAACAGGCGCGCAAAAGTCATCATTACAAAATCACAAGGTAGAGTGAAAGCGTGTGGTGGCTAATGCCCCGTGTGGCGGGTGTATGCAGTGGTCGTCCAACAAAAGTGGCCTGACTGTAGCGTGATTCCTGAAACCCTGTTCGTGCCTTGCCTCTGGCCCCGGCCCCACTTTGCGAAACCGTTGCAAAATGCGCCGCAAACCACTTAGCACCCCATCCCATGAGCCTTTTGTTTTCTCCTTATACGCTGCGCGGTACGCAAACGGATTTGGTCTTGCCCAATCGCATCGTCGTCGCGCCCATGTGCCAGTACGCTGCCACCGACGGCCAGGCGAATGACTGGCACCTAATGCATTGGGGTAATTTGCTCAATAGTGGTGCAGGCATGTTCACCATCGAGGCCACGGCGGTGGTGCCCGAAGGCCGCATTACGCCGGCTTGCTTGGGTTTGTGGGACGAAGCCACCGAATCGGCTTTGCGCACCCATTTGCACCGCGCCCGTAAGCTCGCGCCCGAGGTGGCGGTGTGCATTCAGCTGGCCCATGCTGGGCGCAAAGCATCCAGCGCGGTACCGTGGGAGGGCGGGCAATTGTTGGCCGATGGACAAGGGGGCTGGCGCCCCGTGGGGCCCTCGCCCGTATCCCAACTGCCGCAAGAGCCGCCGCCCGCGGAAATGGACCGCGCCGCCATGGACCGGGTACGTGATGCGTTTGTCTTGGCAGCCCAGCGCGCCCACGCCATGGGTGTCGATGCGATTGAAATTCACAGCGCGCACGGTTATTTATTGCACGAGTTTTTGTCACCGATTGCCAACCAGCGCAAGGACGCTTATGGCGGCAGCCTAGAAAACCGCATGCGTTTTCCGCTGGAAGTCTTTGCAGCCGTGCGCAAGGCCTATGGCGGCGTACTCGGTTTGCGTGTATCAGCCTCGGATTGGGTGGAAGGTGGCTGGGACTGCGCTCAAAGCACTGAGTTTGCCTGGCAGTTGCAGGCGCTGTCCTGCAGCTTTATCCACGTTTCCAGCGGCGGCGTGTCGCCGCAGCAAAAAATCGCGCTCGGGCCCAATTACCAGGTCGGTTTTGCTTCGGAGATTCGCAAAGCGGTAGGCATGCCCACGGTGGCAGTGGGCCTCATCACCGAGGCGCAGCAGGCGGAAGCGATTTTGCAAGCGGGTGATGCCGATTTAATCGCCCTGGCCCGTGCCTTTTTATACCAGCCGCGCTGGGGCTGGCAAGCCGCCGCCGAGTTGGAAGGACAGGTTGCCGCGCACCCCGCCTATTGGCGCTGTCTGCCAAGGCAGGCGCAAGCGGTGTTTGGCAAGGTCAGCGTCGGCGGGCGATAAGGCTCTGCCCATGGCCCTGCCGGTACACGCCATGCTGCTGGCCGCCGGGCGCGGCGAACGCATGCGCCCGCTGACCGATAACTGTCCCAAACCTTTGTTAGAGGTGCGGGGTAAAGCGCTTGCGCTGTGGCATCTGGATGCGCTGGCCCGCGCTGGCGTGGCCTGCACCGTCATCAACACCGCCTGGCTGGGCGAACAGTTTGCACAGCGCCTGGGTTCGCAGCACGCTCAAGCAGGCGCTGTGCAAGCCCAGCCCATGCAATTGCGCTACTCCCACGAAGGGCAGGATTTTGGCAACGCGCTCGAAACCGCCGGAGGCATTTCACGCGCACTGCCACAGTTGTGCGAGGGCCTGGGCGTTGACCCAATATTTTGGGTGCTAGCTGGCGATGTGTACGCGCCAGACTTTGTTTTCGACGCCCAATCTGTGGCGCGCTTTGCCGCCGGCGACAAGTTAGCCCATATTTGGCTGGTGCCTAATCCGGCGCACAACGCTAAAGGGGACTTTGGCCTGGCGCCGGGTGATGCAATGAATGCGCAAATACCTGCGCTGGCGCTCAACCTGCCCATCGATAGTCCTGCGCCGCGTTACACCTACAGCACCATCGGCCTGTACCGCGCTGCTTTGTTTGCTCCGCCCTGGTGCCCCATTGCGCCGGGTAATGCGCAGGGCATCAAAGCGCCGCTTGCGCCCTTGCTGCGCGCTGCCATGGACCAGGGTCGGGTCAGCGCCAGCCTGTATACCGGCCTGTGGACGGATGTGGGTACGCCCGAACGGCTACAGGCACTTAACCAAAGTTCCAACCTGATGACTGCACCACTATGAACACCACGCTCTACCAACCCCGGCGCGCCCGCGTGGCCGCCCAGATCGGGCCGCGCGGCCTGGCCATCGTGCCCACCGCGCCGGAGCAGCGGCGCAACCGCGATGCCGATTTCCCCTACCGCTTTGACAGCTACTTTCACTACCTTTGCGGCTTTGCCGAGCCTGGTGCCTGGCTGCTGATTACTGGCACAGGCAAAAGCATTTTGTTTTGCCAGCCCAAAGACCTAGAGCGTGAAATTTGGGACGGTTACCGCTTAGGTCCGCAAGCGGCACCAGCCGAGTTGGGCGTGGACGAGGCCTATGCTATGTCCGAACTCGATACCCGCCTGCCCGCATTGCTTGACGGTTGCGACAGCGCTTGGTACCCGTTTGCCACGCACTCCGGTTTGGACTTACGTATTCAAAGCGCTTTGCAGCAACTGCGCGATCGGGTGCGTTACGGAGCCCAATGCCCTGGCGCACAGCAGGATTTGTGCAGCGTGCTCGACGAAATGCGCCTGGTTAAAGACGCGCAGGAGCAAGACACCATGCGCCGCGCCGGGCAGATCAGCGCCGGCGCCCATATCCGCGCCATGCAAACCAGCGCCCGCATGTTGCGCGACGGTCAGGAGGTACGCGAATACCACCTGGAGGCCGAGTTATTGCATGAGTTTCGCCGCCATGGCGCGCAGTCGCCCGCCTACACCTCTATCGTGGCCGCCGGAGCGAATGCTTGCGTCTTGCACTATCGGGCTGATACCGCGCTGGTGCGGCCCGGCGAACTGGTTTTGATCGATGCGGGTTGCGAGTTGGATGGTTATGCCTCAGACATTACCCGCACTTTCCCAGCCAATGGCACTTTTACGGGGCCGCAGCGTGCGCTTTACGAACTGGTATTGGCATCTCAACAAGCGGCGGTGGACGCGACACGCGCTGGTGCGCGCTTTACCGACCCGCACGAGGCCAGCGTGCGCGTGCTGGCCCAAGGCATGTTGGACTTGGGCTTGCTCGACAAAGACAAAGTAGGAACGGTACAAGACGTGATCGAGAAGCGAGCGTATTTCCAGTTTTACATGCACCGTACCGGTCACTGGCTGGGGCGTGATGTGCATGACTGCGGCGCCTATACCGAGCCCTCGGAACTAGGCCAAAGCAGTGTCCGCAAGGACGCTTTGACAGGCCAGTCGATTGTGGACCGGCCTGCACGCATCCTGCGCCCGGGCATGGTCTTGACAATTGAGCCGGGCATTTATGTGCGGCCCGCGCCGGGGGTGCCGGAGCAATTCCACCACATCGGTATCCGCATTGAGGACGATGCCATCGTGACTGCACAGGGTTGCGAGCTGATCAGCCGTGGCGTGCCCGTCGAGGCCGATGCTATCGAAGCTTTAATGCGCGACTGAGCCATGGCGCACCGGCATGACAATTTTTGCTGGGGCCTGTTGGCCTTATTGACAGCTCAATTGTGCGCGCAGGAGTTGCCGAAAAATCTGGCGCTGCCAGCGCCTGTTGCGCCAGCCACAGCCGCGCAAGACAGCGCCGTAGCGCCTGGCAGTATTGAACCGGCGCCGACCGGAGAAAAACCGCAACAAGCACAGAGTGTGCTCAAGCCGGTGGAAATTCGCGCCAACCTAGAGAGTGATACCCGGCGCTTGTCTACCGCGGCAAAAATCATTGTGGGCCGTGAAGAAATCGAGCGTTACGGCGATAGCTCTATGGGCGAGCTGCTCAAGCGTTTACCCGGCATGACCAGCAGCGGCAGACCAGGGCGCGGCGGGCCACCGGCCATGCGCGGCATGGGTAATGGCTACACCCAAATCATGATCGATGGCGAACGCGCGCCGCGCGGTTTTTCTTTGGAGGACATCCTCCCCGAGCAGGTGGAGCGCATCGAAATCATGCGGGCTCCCACTGCCGAGACTGGTGCACGCGCGATAGCCGGCACGATCAATATCATCACCCGTGGTGGCTATGTTAAGTACCTCAATAACCTGCAGGTGGGTACCAGCCTGGAGAACGGAAAATTAGCGCCTGGCACATCCTGGTCGCGCAGCGACACCGTGGACGGCATGTCCTACAGCCTCACTCTGTCTGCCGCGCATATGGAGCGCAGCAACGACGAAACTAAAACCACAGTCACCGACAGTCTGGCCCAGCCGGATGTGCCCGTGTTGTTGCAAAGCATTCAAGAAGCAGTGCGCGCGCAAAGCCAGCGCGACATGCTGCATGCCAACGGGCGCTTGCAATGGGGCGGCACCGGTAGCGACAGCCTCGTACTAATGCCGATGTTGATCATGAGCCACAACCAGGGCCAATCGAATAGTGCGCTCAACCAAAGCGGCGGGGTATTGCCTTATGCGCAAAGCGACACGGCCAGTGACAATCGTTTTTCCATGCTGCGTCTGGGTACGACTTGGAGCAGGCGCATGGATGATGGCGCACGTCTTTTGGTCAACAACAACCTGGGTCGCAGCAGTTGGAACACCAGTGCGAACACCTTGCAAAGCGGCGGCGCCATTGCCAAGTTGCCTTTGTCGCAGGAGTCGGTGCAAACGGATACGACCTGGAACGGTAGCGCGAAATATTCGGTGACGATAGCGGACAAACACAGCTTGGTCAGCGGCTTGGAGTTGGAGATGAACCAGCGCGAGCAAAGCGCCAGCAGCCTGCGCGATGGGCAAAATCCGCTTACTGATTTCGACGGCGATTTGTCCGCAAGCAGCCGACGCTTGGCCTTGTATTCTCAAAATGAATGGGACATCAATCCGCATTGGGCTGCCCATGCCGGCCTGCGCTGGGAGGGCATCGACACTAGCGGTTCAGCCGGCCAGGGCCAAAGCACGGTCAGTAACCAGAGCGCGGTGCTCACGCCCTTGTTGCATGCGGTGTGGCGACCGGATCTGGCCTCCAAAGACCAAATTCGCGTCAGCCTCACGCGCAGCTACCGCTCGCCCGATCTGGGTCGCCTGATTGCGCGGCCCACGATCAACCCATTTTTTCCGGATCGCGGCGCGAATAGCGCCCTGCATCCGGATAGCGCTGGCAACCCGGACCTGCAACCGGAATTGGCGATGGGAATAGACGGCGCGTACGAGCACTATCTACCCGGCGGTGGCTTGCTCAGCGCCAATGTGTTTATGCGCCAGATTGACAATTTGATGCGCGCCCAAACCGCGCTGGAAACTGTGCCCTGGGCCGATGCGCAGCGCTGGGTGTCGCGCATGCAAAACGCCGGTAGCGCGATTACTAGTGGCCTGGAATTGGAAGCCAAATTTCGTTTGCGTGAAATTGCCCCGCAAGCCCCCGCGGTGGACTTGCGGGCCAATATGAGCTTGTTGCAGTCGCGCCTGACTTCGCTCAATGGCCCCAACAACCGCCTGGAGCAGCAGCCCGACGGCACGTTGAACCTGGGTGCCGACTACCGCCTGAGCGGCTTGCCCCTGCGCCTGAGCGGCAATATCAACTGGACGCCGGGCTACACCACGCGCCTGGCCGATGAGCAGGAAGTCTGGCTGGGCGACAAATGGGTGCTCGATGCCTCAGCCCTATGGATATTCAGCCCGAGCGCGCAACTGCGCCTGTCGGGCAGTAACCTGCTGGCCCGCGACTACCTGAGTGGCGGCAGCCTGCGTTCGACGCAAAGCAGTGGCCTGCCCATCCGGTCCACGACGCAGAGCACGGCGCCCAGCTACTTGAACCTGCAAGCCAGGCTCGAACTCAAGCTCTGATTCGCTTTGGCACCAGGCCCCTGGCTGGCCCGCGTGTGCCGTAGGTCCGTTGGCGACGCGAGGGCGATAGTCGCTATCAATGGGTTAGGGATTTTCAATTGGTTTTAATTATTAATTGACACTATGATTCCTGCCGCACCAATTGAATTCCTCAATCGGTAGATGATTCAGTCCCAAGGAGTATTGCAATGACCACCATCCGTCCCGAAATCAAAACCATCGCCAACCTGGAAGCCGCCTTTGCTGGCGAGTCCATGGCCCACATCAAGTACCGCTACTTTGCCAAGCTCGCCCGCGAGATGGGCGACGAAGCCACCGCCCGCGCTTTTGAAGAAACCGCCTCCCAGGAAGTGCAGCACGCCTTTGGGCATTTAGATTTGCTCTACCCCAAAGCCGATATGACACCGGCCAAAGCCTTGCAAATCGCCATCGATGGCGAAACCTACGAGTACAGCGAGATGTACCCCGGCTTTCGCCAGACCGCTGAATTGGAAGGCAATGCCGCCGCCGTGGTCGAAATCGACGCGCAAATCGCCGAGAGCAAAGAGCACGCCGCCGGTTTTGCGCAGGCGCTGCGCCAAGCCCAAGCGCGCCGGGCTACTTTGGAGAAAGCGCAAAAGCGCTTTGCCGCCCTGGCCAAGGTCGAAGAGCGCCATGCGCGGCACTACCAATCGGTTTTGGCTACATTAGCCGCCTGATTGCACTGCCCGCCCCCAATGAACCCTGATTAGTATTGATTTAAGAGAAAAACCTATGAAAACCTATGTATGTATCGTGTGCGGATTTGTGTATGACGAAGCTGCGGGTCGGCCCGAAGATGGCATCGCGCCGGGAACCCTCTGGGCTGACGTGCCAAACAGCTGGGCCTGCCCCGATTGCGGTGTCGCCAAAGCTGACTTTGAACTGGTCCCGGTGTGAGCGGCCCGTCCGTGCTCCCTTCTATTGCGCCCATTGGGCCTGATGCGCCGCAGGCTTTGCCCCTGGTCATCGTCGGCGCAGGCTTGGCGGCCTGGACGGTGGCGCGTGAAATGCGTAAGCTCGACACGCAGCGCAGCATCGTGATGCTCAGCAGCGACAGCGCGGACTTTTATGCCAAACCCACGCTGTCCAATGCATTGGCGCAAAAGCGATCTGCGGAGCAGTTGGTTACCACGCCGGCAGCCAAAATGTCTGAGACGCTGCATGTGCAATTGCTGCCGCATACCCGTGTGCTGAGCCTGGATACGGCGGCGCGTGCACTCAGCTATGAGGATGCGACGGGCCAGTTGCACAACTTGCACTATGGCGATTTGGTGCTGGCCACCGGCGCAGACCCGATTCGCTTGCCCATGGCGGGCAGCGCTGCTGCACAAGTGCAATCCATTAACCATCTACAAGACCTGGCACGTTTCCATGAGGCCTTGGGTGTGGCGCCCAAAACCGTACTAGTCATAGGCGCCGGCCTCATCGGCTGCGAATTCGCCAACGATTTGCTGATCGGTGGTTATAGCGTGCACGTAGTAGATCCCTCGCCCCGGCCTTTGGCTTTGCTGCTGCCTGCAGGTGCGGGCGAACAATTGCAAGAGGCGTTGCAGGCACAAGGTGTGGTTTGGCATTTGGGCACTACCGTGCAAAACCTGGACGCGGATCCATCATCAGAGCGCTTGCAGGCGACTTTGGCCGACGGAACTCCCGTGTGGGTGGATGCGGTACTCAGCGCGGTAGGCCTGCGTGCCAGTACTGCGCTGGCCAGTGCGGCGGGCATTACTTGCGAGCGCGGTATCGTGGTGGACGCCCATGTTCAAACCAGTGCAGCCCATGTGTATGCTTTGGGCGACTGCGCGCAATACGCGAGTGCCGGGGCGCGTGTGCTGCCCTATGTCATGCCCATCATGAACGCAGCCAAAGCCCTGGCTGCCACACTGGCCGGACAGCCTACAGAACTGGTTTTTCCCCTGATGCCGGTGGCGGTAAAAACACCGGCGCTGCCCATTGTGGTGGCTGCGCCTCATCCGGCCCAAAGCGGGCAGTGGACGCAAGACGAGGGCGCGGAGCCTGGCGCCGGTGGCGCTTGGCGTTTTGTTGATGAGGCAGGGCAGCAGCGCGGCTTTGTGCTCACGGGCAAGCAAAGCGCGCGGCGCATGGAGTTAGCAAAAACTACGGTGCTCTAACGCGCTGCGGGCGGAGTATTTACGCTCAAGCGCCAAAGGCTTGTCCGGATGCGTAGTTGGGATAGGGGCTTCGCGAGTAGCCTCCTGACTACAATCAACCCTCCAACAGGCAGATCGCCCCGGCGGCTCGCACGCAGGTTGGCGCACAAGGAAGCACGATGGCCCACGACGTACCCACCACACCCCTTAAAGCTGCCGACGCACAAGCAGCGGATAAGCGGGCCGAATTGCGCCGCGCTGCGCTGGAATACCACCAATATCCCAACCCAGGCAAGATTTCCATCGCGCCGACCACGCAACTGATCAATCAGCACGATCTGGCCTTGGCCTATTCGCCCGGCGTGGCCGCGCCCTGCGAGGAAATCGTCAAAGACCCCAATAACGCTTTTAAGTACACCAGTCGCGGTAATTTGGTCGCTGTCATCACCAACGGCACAGCGGTGCTTGGTCTGGGCGATATCGGCCCCCTGGCGGCCAAGCCGGTGATGGAAGGCAAAGCCGTTTTGTTCAAAAAATTCGCGGGCATCGACGTGTTTGACATTGAGATCAACGAAAAGCACGACCTGGACAAGCTGGTGGACATCATTGCCTCGTTAGAGCCCACCTTTGGCGGTATCAACCTGGAAGACATCAAGGCGCCAGATTGTTTTTACGTCGAGCGCAAGTTGCGCGAGCGCATGAAGATACCGGTGTTCCATGATGACCAGCATGGCACCGCTATCGTGGTTGGCGCCGCGCTGCTCAATGGCCTCAAAGTGGTGGGCAAAGAACTCAAGGACATCAAACTGGTCACCTCTGGCGCCGGTGCCGCTGCGCTGGCGTGCCTTAGCCTGCTGGTTAAGCTGGGCGTGCCGCGTAAAAACATTTACGTGACCGATCTGGCGGGTGTGGTCTACGAAGGCCGCACCGAATTGATGGACGCGGACAAGATCGAGTTCGCCCAAAAAACCGATAGCCGTACGCTGCGCGAAGTCATGGTCGGGGCCGATGTGTTTTTGGGCCTGTCAGCAGGTGGCGTGCTCAAGCCCGATATGGTGCAAAGCATGGCGCCGCGCCCTTTGATATTTGCGCTGGCCAACCCCACACCTGAAATCCTGCCCGAAGAAGTCAAGGCCGTGCGCGACGACGCCATCATGGCCACCGGCCGCAGCGACTACCCCAACCAGGTCAACAATGTTTTGTGCTTCCCCTACATCTTCAGGGGCGCACTCGACGCCGGCGCATCCACCATCACCGTGGAGATGGAAATCGCCGCCGTGTATGCGATTGCCGAATTGGCGCAGGCCGAGCAAAGTGAAGTCGTCGCCGCGGCCTACGCCGGTGAGCAACTGGCATTCGGCCCCGAGTACCTGATTCCCAAACCTTTTGATCCGCGCCTGATGATCAAGATCGCGCCGGCGGTAGCCAAGGCAGCGGCGGACAGCGGCGTAGCCTTGCGCCCCGTGGGCGATTTGCAGGCTTACCGCGAGCAGTTGCAAAGCTTTGTGTATGCATCGGGCACCACCATGAAGCCGATTTTTGCTGCGGCAAAAAATGGCCTC
>CANJXV010000049.1 GCA_947478935.1 Comamonadaceae bacterium | reverse complement strand
GTGCTAACCGGGCGTTTGCGCAAGGCCAGTTTCATTGAACCAATGATCTTGGCCTGCTCAAAGTCAATGCGGCGTCCGTCTTTTTTCACTACCGCCGGGTAGCTCACGTCAGCGCGTTCGTAAGTCGTAAAGCGCTTTTCGCAAGCGCCGCACTGGCGCCGCCTACGGATGAAGTCCCCGTCCTCTGCCATACGGGTTTCCACCACAGGAGTTTCCGAATGGCTGCAAAACGGGCACTTCATCGGGCTTAGCCGTAGACTGGGAAGCGGGCTGTCAGGGCGTGTACCTTGGCGCGCACGGCATCGATATTGGCCGCGTCGTGCGGGTTGTCCAGCACGTCGGCGATCAGGTGCGCGGTGGCACGGGCTTCTTCGTCCTTGAAGCCGCGCGTGGTCATGGCCGGGGTGCCGATGCGCACGCCGCTGGTCACCATGGGCTTTTCCGGGTCATTGGGGATGGCGTTTTTGTTGATCGTCATGTGGGCATCGCCCAGCACGCGCTCCGCGTCTTTACCAGTGATGTTCTTGGAACGCAGATCGACCAACATCACATGACTTTGGGTGCCGCCGCTGACGATGCGCAGGCCACGCTCGGTCAGGGTTTTGGCCACGACGTCGGCATTGGTCAGCACCTGCTGCTGGTAGGCTTTGAAGCCCTCGCCATGGGCTTCTTTAAATGCGACGGCCTTGGCAGCGATCACATGCATCAAGGGACCACCTTGTAGGCCGGGGAACATGGCGCTATTGATGGCTTTTTCATGCTGGGACTTCATCAAAATAATGCCGCCGCGCGGGCCGCGCAGGCTTTTGTGCGTGGTGGAAGTGACCACGTCGGCATGCGGCACCGGGTTGGGGTACAGGCCTGCGGCAATGAGGCCGGCGTAATGCGCCATGTCTACCAGGAAGACTGCGCCCACATCTTTGGCCACTTTGGCAAAGCGCGCAAAGTCAATATGCAGCGAATACGCGCTGGCCCCGGCGATGATGAGCTTGGGTTTGGACTCATGGGCTTTGCGCTCCATGGCGTCATAGTCAATGACTTCGTTAGCGTCCAGGCCATAGCTGACCACGTTAAACCACTTACCGCTCATGTTGAGCGCCATACCATGCGTCAAGTGTCCGCCTTCGGCCAAGCTCATGCCCATGATGGTGTCGCCGGGCTTGAGGAATGCCAGAAATACCGCCACGTTGGCCGATGCGCCGCAATGGGGTTGCACATTGGCTGCGTCAGCGCCGAATAATTGCTTTATCCGATCGATGGCAAGTTGCTCAGCCACGTCCACATTTTCACAGCCGCCGTAATAACGCTTGCCAGGATAGCCTTCGGCGTATTTATTGGTCAACTGGCTACCCTGGGCAGCCATGACGGCGGGCGAGGCGTAGTTTTCGCTGGCGATCAGCTCGATGTGGTGTTCCTGGCGTGCATTCTCGGCCACGATGGCGGACCAGAGTTCAGGATCGGTTTGCTCAATCAGATTATTTCGGTGGTACATGTGGCTGTCCTAGAGGTTGCAGAAAATAGTCAAATGCAACATTGCGGTGCGCAATGGCTGCGGGCGATGGGGCTGCGGGTGGGTAACCCGGAAATGGCCAATCAGGCCTGGATACAGGCACTCTGGGTGCGTCTGTTGGTAGCGGCACGGTAGGCTGAAGTAATTTTAATAGTCCGGTTCAGATGTCCCGCTGGGCGCTGCTAATCGTCCCTAAAACGGGCGGGTTTTCACTATGTAAAACCACGGGCTTGGGTTCAGGGGCTGGCGTCGCCACCGGGACTGGATGGCCGCTGAACACAGCTTGCAAGCGCGTCTGCTCGGCCAGCACCTTGCCCGCATAGCCTCCATCATCTTCCAGATTGCCCGCGCCCACGTACAGCCTCAGACCCGCCTCTGGCGAACCGGCGCGTGCGATGCACTCCTGCAACACTTTGACGCCCACCCGCACATTGGCCAGGGCATCAAAGGCAGCTAGCCGTCCGCCAAAGCGGGTGTATTTGTCGCTATGGACCTGCGGCATCACCTGCATCAGACCCTGCGCCCCCATGGGGCTTTGCGCGATAGGGTTAAAGGCGGACTCGATGGCCATGACCGCCAATATCAGCAGAGGGTCGATCTTTGCCTTGGCCCCCGCAGCGAAGGATTCAGCCACCAGGGCCGCCATAGGCTCAGGCGCTATGTTGTACTTGCGGCTGAGCCATTGGGTGATAGCAGCCTGCGGTTTGGGCAGGTCTTTGGGATTCATGGCTGTGACTCGGTCGGTCGCGGTGCCGGTGACCAAGCTGGAGAAGGTTTCTTGATTGTCTTGCAGCCATTCCATCAATTGCAACTCTCCGGCCTGGCGCAAATTGGGTTGCAAACCGATGGTCAGTGCGAAGAATATGACCGCCAGGCCTACCAGAGCAAAGCTGTTGTGGGTGATTTCCATAAAACCGTGGACGATGTCACGGGCTACAACGCGCAGCGATTGACTAAGGCCTTGACTAGGGTTCATGGGTCTCCTTGTTGACTGGCGTCCCGCAAGAACAGACTTGAGGGCTGAAATGACGAGTTAAGCGACAGGCCCGCGAAGCGGTGCGGTTTGGCTAGCGCAGGTCCCCTGGGCAGGGCTGGTGGAGGGTTGTGCGCTGCGATTTTAGGAATGCATGTGCCTGTGGCAAATGCTTTTCGCTTGGGAGGAATTGTACCGGCGCCCCCGCACCTACGGCTCAAGGAGTGCGAGCACCCCCGCCCGATGGATAGAGGGTTTAGCTGCCCTAGCGCCTTAATTTGGTGGTGCCTTGCCTGTAGCCGCTGCATTGAAGGACAATTGCGCCCGCTCTGCGGCATTTGGCGCCGCTTTTTCTTTAGTTCTATTTAGCAAGGCTCCACGTGCCGACGACTGCATCCAACAAGACCCACGACATACCCCATTGGGACGCCATCACTGGCGGTGCTTTTTCCGCGGCGACATCTGGCGAGCGAGCGCAGCGGGTCAAAGACTGGTTGGCCAGCGATCCGGCACAGGACGCCGTGGCTGAGGTCTATCGTGAACTCAGCACCCGCGACAAGGGCGCTGCCAAACTATTGCGAGAGCGCCTGGACGATGCCAAACGTGCCAAGGCTCAAGAAGCAATCGCAGCAGATTGGGAAGCCAAAGCTCGCGTTTTATTGGACTTGTCCAAGCTAAATATCGCGGACGCACTGGCCTGGCAGCGTGATGCGGCCAAAGCTGGCGCTCCACTAAGCCGCGAGCCCCTGGCCGGCACCAAGCTGCAATTGGCCGAGCGCGTGCGTGCGATCGAGGACTTGCAACACCAAGCGCAGGTGCAGCGCGAAGCGGCCGTGCTGCTGGCCCAACGCATTGAAGTGATGTCCACCAAGCTATGGCAGGACGCTCAGGCCGCCCAGGCTGCCCTGGCCGTGGACGTGGCGCAGTGGCAAAGCCAGGCCCAGCAACTGCTGGCGCATGCGCAATGGCCTAGCGTGGATCTGAAATTTGCCCCGGTGCTCGATACCGCGCGTGCGCAATTGCTGCTGGTATGGGAGGCTTTTGAATCTGTCTTGGCCCAAACCGTGTTGGCAGCGCAAGACCCACAGGCGCCGCTGCCGCCGGTTACCGTGTGGGCCGAGGCCTTGCGGGCCGGACGCCAGCAGGTACAGGCGGCCGCCAAGCCTTCCAAGCCTGTGGCGGATCCGGCGGTGCGCGAAGCAGCGCAGGCCAAAGTGGGTGAAGTGCTGGCGCAATTGGAAGCCGAAATTGGACAGGGCCACGGCAAGGCCAGCGCCGGAGCGGCCAATGCTTTGCGCCAGGCACTCAAAGAGTTTGGCCGCCACATCGACGGTAGGCTCGATGCACAAGCCCAGGCCGCGCTGGCAGCCGCCGGTGAGATGGAAGGGTGGCAGCGTTGGCGCGCCGATCAACTGCGGGAAGAATTAGTCATTAAGGCCGAAGGCCTGCTCAAACGCCCGGAGGGTCAGGCCCTGGGTGGACGCAAGATGCAAGAAACCCTGCGGGCCATGCGCGAGCAATGGAAGCAAACGGACCAGGGTGGCGTGCCCAATCACGGTTTGTGGAAGCGCTTTGACGAGGCCTGCAATGCCGCGCACAAAGTCGTGGAAGCCTGGCTGGAAAAACTCAAAGCCGATGCCCTGGAGCACCGCCAGCAGCGCCTGGCCCTGATCGAAGAAGTCAAAGCCTGGGGCGATGCCAACCGCACAGCGCTGGACGAGGACTGGAAAGGCTTTAGCCGCATCCTGCACCAGTTTGGCGATCGTTGGCGCAATGCCGGCCACCTAGGCGAAAAAGCCTTCGCCGAATTGCAGCCATTATGGAAAGAAGCTATTACGCATGCCGCAGAGCCTCTGGAGACCTTGCAAGCGCACAGCGTGCAATTGCGCCAGGCCATGATTGAGGAAGCCAAAGTGCTAGGAGCGGCAGCAGCGCTGCGTATCGACGCCGTCAAGTCTTTGCAACAACGCTGGCAGGCCCAGGCCCATGCTGTGCCGCTGGACCGGCGCTTAGAACAAAAACTGTGGGACGCGTTTCGCAAGCCCATTGACGATGCATTCAAGCGCAAAACCACAGAGCGTGAAGCGGCCGAGGCCGCGCTGGGCCAGCGTGACCGCGCGGTGTTGGATGCGTCCAAGGCCTTGCAGGCGGCCAATTCGGGTGGCGATGCCAATGTGATCCGTAAAGCGATCGCCGCCCTGGAGGCGGCCCTACAAGGCCAGGCCCAAGCGCAGGCCCAGGTCAGCGCCGCGGGCGCGCAAGAGGCGCAAGCCCAGACAGCGACCCAGGCGGCAGACAGCCTTTCGCCGCCACCGCAAACCTTGGAAGAGGTTGCATCAACGGCAGAGATTGCGTCAGAGGCAGACGCCGCAGGCGCTGGTGCCGAAGTGTCGGCGCCGGATGCGACTGACGTAGCCCCTTCCGCGCCGGCTACCGAAGGGTCGCTAATCCCAGATCCTTCGCCGGATTCCGAGGCCGTGGTTGCGGCCGCTCAGACAGAGCCCGTTGCCCCACCCACACCCGTGCGGCCAGCAGCCAAACCAGTGGTTGCTATGCGTGGCGATGACCGTCCGGGCATGCAGCGTGAATCGACATCAGCGCCCGCGCGACCCGGTAAATGGGGCGATCGCAAAGACGGCGCACCCGGCGGCAAAGGCCCCGGCGGACGTGACGCACCGCGCCCCGGACGCGATGCCCGCTTTGGCGATAACCCACGCCGCGACACCGGCCCGCGTGGCGATAGTTTCGGTGCGCGCCCGGACCCGCGTGCCGCGCAGCCCCGATTAGGTGACGCGGCCTTTCGCGCCCAAAGAGACGCGCTGGAAAGCGCCCAGATGGCATTAAAGAAACTGGCGGCGCAAGCGCACGGGGAAGCGCTGACCCAACTGCTGGGCGCTTGGGAACGGCGCGATGCGCAGGGCTTACCGACCCTGCAAGAGTTGGGCCCTCGCGTGCAAGCCGCAGGGCGCAATGCCTGGGTTGCCGCACTTTCGCAAGACACAGGCGCCGATGCCGGACAGCAAGCGCTGCTGCGTCTGGAAATGGCGTCCGAAGTGCCTACGCCTGCCGAACACATGGACGCCCGGCGCGCCATGCAATTGCAATTACTGACGCGCCGAAACGACCCCTCGCCGCAGCAAACCTGGATGCAGGATGTTGCCGGTGTGCTGGCTACGCCTTATGCCCCGGAGAGGGCGCGGCGTTTGCAAAATACCTTAAAGGCTTTGCTTAAGCGCTGAGTTGCTGTGCGCTCATTCGCTGCAAAACCGGGCCGCTGTCACCCGAGCCTGGCGAACTTGTCAGCCGCAGTAGGTCGCCGCGTGGGGGCGTGCTTTCAAAATCCCAATCGCTCAGCACCCAGCGGGTTTTGCCCGGAGCCAGCAGGTGCGTATCCGGGTGATGCGTATGGCCATGGATCATGGTGTCGGCATCGGCGCTTTGCAAACTTTCCAAACACGCTTGCCCGTCCAAATCGTGCCAGGCAGTGCCGCCCGACTGGCGGCTAGCGGCTTGGTGGGCTTTGCTTTGGGCGCGCATCTGCCGACCTAATTCCTGCCGTTGTGCCAAAGGTTTGTTCAAAAAATCTTGTTGCCAAGCGGCGCTGCGCGCCACGCTGCGAAATGCAAGGTAGTCCGTATCACTCAGGCACAGTGCGTCGCCGTGGGTGAGCAGGTAGCGCCGGTTTGCAAACTGCAATACGCTGGGGTCTGGCAGCGCACGCGCACCGCAGGCTTGCATAAGTAAGGGGCCCATTAAAAAATCGCGGTTGCCGCATAGGATGAAAACGTCCATGCGCTTTGACGCCTGATGAAGTAGCGCGGCTACCTGCTGCTCTACGCCATTGCTTAGGCCCAGTGCATCGTCGCCCACCCAAGCTTCAAACAAATCGCCCAGCAACATCAAGGCTTGCGCCGGGCTATGCTCCAAGTAATGCGCAAGCGCGATTAGCGTGGGAGAATCAGGCCGGTCCAGATGCAGGTCGGACAGGAAATCGACGGTGTGCCAATGGGCGGGTGCGCTAATTTCCATGCCGCGTGCGGGCTGCCTTTTTAGCGGACCACGACTTTGGTGATGACCACGTCATCGACTGGCACGTCGTCATGATGGCCTTTGCGGCCGGTGTCCACCTCTTGAATTTTGTCCACCAGGTCCTTGCCTTCAATCACTTTGCCAAACACGGTGTAACCCCAGCCTTGGGTGGTTTCGGCAGTGTGGTTGAGAAAGCCGTTGTCTGCTGCATTGATAAAAAACTGGGCGGTGGCCGAGTGCGGCTGGCTGGTGCGCGCCATGGCCACGGTGTATTTGGTGTTCTTTAGGCCGTTGTTGGCTTCGTTGTCGATGGGCTTGGCGGTTTTACGTTGCACCATACCGGGTTCCATGCCGCCACCTTGGACCATGAAGCCGGGGATGACCCGGTGAAATATGGTGTTGTCGTAGTGCCCGTGTTCGATGTAGGCCAGAAAATTGGCGACCGATTTAGGTGCTTTTTCGGCATCGAGTTCTATCGCGATGATGCCGTAGTCGGCGATGTGGAGTTCAACAATAGGATTTGACATACAAGGCTTACTTTATTTAAGAAGTCGGACGGCGTTAATGGTGACGGGGGCGAGGGGGACGTTTTGCATACCGGATTTATTACCGGTAGGCAGCATGCGGATTTTGTCAATAGTTTCCATGCCGCTGCTGACTTTGCCAAACACCGCATAGCCAAAGCCATCAGGTTGGGGGGCATTGAGACCGGCATTGTCCACCACATTGATAAAAAACTGCGAAGTGGCCGAATTCGGATTGCCGCTGCGGGCCATGGCTATCGTGCCCCGATCATTGCGCAGGCCATTAGAAGCTTCAAGCGGAATCGGTCCGCGCGTGGGTTTTTGCGCCATGGCCGCAGTAAAGCCGCCGCCTTGCACCATGAAGCCGTCGATCACGCGATGAAATACCGTGCCTTCGTAATGCTTGTCATTGACGTATTGCAAAAAATTTTCAACCGTTTTTGGTGCTTTTTCCGCATTGAGTTCGATCACAAAATCGCCCGCGCTGGTTTGAAATTGGACCGAGGTGCCGGCTTGCGCATACGCCGGCAGGCCCCATACGCCCGCCAAAATAAGACCGATAAACGCGCGGCGCGCCTTCTTTGCTAGTTGGGCTTGCATTAATGCACTCCTTCAAAAAATATTTTCCACTCATTGCTTGACCGTACCCAGTACTGGCGCTTGTGCATGCCGGTGCGTTGGCCGGAGGTCACTTCGCCAAAGCTGACCACCATGGTTTCCGCCGAGTCATTCCAGACAAAGTAAGACAAGTCTTTCAGCTCCACATCCCGGCCTTTAGAGGCTTTCATTTCGGCTTTGAGCATCAGAGTGAACTGATTCAAATTTTTGCCGTAACTGGAAAAATCAGGCGTGTAAAAGGCCAGTGTTTTTTTGATATCACCTGAAGCCTTCGCAGCACGCCAGCTCTCCAGGGTTGCCGAAAACACTTTGGCTGGGTCTTCCAATTGCTTGGGTGTTTTCCATACCAACTGCGAGGCCACCACTACCGGGGTGTTACGCACGGTGGTGGTTTCGATCAAGGTCCGAATATCCGGGTTGGACAGCACCAAGCAACCATCGGTGGAATGGGGGGCACGTGCAAACTGGTTGGGCGGCGTACCGTGCAGCCAAATACCGCTACCCGATTTACCGCGCCGCACGTCCAACATATTCGGGTAGTTAAGGGTCAGCGCGCCGATGCCGTAAAAGTCGGTGAGGGTTTTGCGGTCTAAGCGGCTGCTGATGAAATACACCCCCAGCGGCGTGCGCTGGTCGCCTTCCTGAGACTTGGATACACCGGCTTTGCCCACCGAAACGTAATAGTCTGCTTTCAGTTGTAAGCCACTGGGCGTGTTTTCGAACAAGTACAGGCGCGAGCGCGAGGCGTCGATCGCGATGGCGCTACGGGTTTGGGGCGACATCTTTAGGAACTGGCTAGGTATGAAGCCCTCGGGCGGACGCTCTTTCACGTTGCCCATGCGCTGCTTGGTTTCCTCCCGCAGGTCCGCCAGCGCGGCGGCCCCGGCGCGGGCGGTGTCGGGCGCCATATCGCCCAAGGTTTGCAAGGGGCGTGTGCGCGCTGCCAGCAAATCGCCATAGATCAATTGCGCAAGCTGGAAATTAGGGTGGTCCTGAACTAGTTTTTCTACCTTTTCCAAGGCCTCTTTGCTTTGGCCGCGCGCCATCAATGCAAACACTTCTAGCAGTCGCTGTTCGGAATAGCCATCTGCGCGGGACAGGCCTGGGGTTGGTGTTGCGGCGAGGGCTACCCCGGCATGGGGGTGAGAAATCGCAATGGCGATGCAACTAAGTGCGAGTGCCAGTTTCGCCAGGCTAGGCAAGCACTTGCGCCATCCAGGCCGGCCGCTTAGCCATTGGGGTGCGCTGCACTGCGCTAGGTCACCCACCTACCGCCTCGCGGACGATTTTCCAGGAGTCGCCCTGGCGCACCATTTCAAGGGTTTTGCGGCTGGAAATGGCGATGCCGTTGGCGCGGTAGTCCTGGCGGAATTTCACCAGTGCGGTATTGCCGCGTACCAGCGTCTGCACCTCTGAGAGCTTCACAGAAATAGTGGCTTTGCCCTCGATGCGTGCGCGGCGCTCCTCTTCCCATGCACTGCGGCTGAGCTTGCCTGCCGGGTCAAAGTCTTTGCCATAGGCCGCGAAATAGGTCTTTAGGTCTTTGGCGCCCCAAGCTGTAACCCAGTTGAGTACCGCTTGCTCGACTTCGCGGTTGGATGCCGTGTCTACCAAGGGCGTGGGTTTTTGGCTTGCCGCTGGCGCCGCGTCCGCAGGCTTGCGTGTAGCGGGCACGGGCTCGCGGGCCGGTAGGTTGGCTGGCTCGGGCAATGGCGCCGCTTTAGGCGCAGGCTCGGGCGCGGGTTTGGTAGGTGCCAGCGCCACTTGCGTGGGCGGTGCGGGCGGCGCTGTGGCAGCAGTCGGGGCGGGCTGCAATTTAGGCAACGCTGCTAATTGGGCGGCACTCAACTTGGTGGGGTTCAGGGTAATGATTTGACGGACCAGAGCCAGCTTGGGGGCCGCTGCCGCATTAATCAAATCGATTTGCAAAGCTTTGTTATAGGCCGCGCTGGAAAGGCGTCCATACACGTCAGCCAGGTTTTCATGCGCGGTGGAATAACTGGGGTTGGTGCGCAGCGCCATTTCAAATGCGGTGCGGGCTTTGTCCAATTGGTTTTGGTCTGCGTATATCACTCCAAGATTGTTATAGGGTTCGGGCAATTCAGGGAAGTCCTCGGTCATGCGCACAAAAGTCATCAGTGCATCAGTCGGCTTTCCGGCATCGCGCTGCACCAAGCCTTTAAGCAGGCGCATTTGCGCGTCTTTGGGGCGTGAGCTGAGATAAACCTCGGCTTTGGCCAGTGCCTCGACGAACTTACCTTCGCGGCTGAGTTGGGCAACTTCGCTGAAGTCATCGGCCCATGCGCTGCTGGCTAGCAGCGTCGTCAATAACAGTGACAACAGGCACACAGCAAAGTGGAGACTTTTTCGCATGTTGGGGGAGTAACAATTTCTTGACGATGCCAGGGCAAGGAAAATGCCGCCTTTATACTGCGTAGGATTGTAGCGGAGGGCTTTTATATACATTGCCTGCCGCCTGGGCTCGCAACAGACCTTGACCAGCGCGTTTGTTCCGCCCCAAAATGCCCTGACACTAATTTAAATTCCATGGGTTTGCGACTTCATAACACTTTGTCCGGGCAACTGGAGCATTTCACGCCGCTTGAGCCCGGCCATGTGCGCATGTATGTGTGCGGCATGACGGTGTATGACAACTGCCATCTGGGCCATGCGCGCTCGATGTTGGCGTTTGACGTGGTGCAGCGCTGGCTCAAGGCCAGCGGCTTTGCGGTGACCTATGTGCGCAACGTCACCGACATTGACGACAAAATCATCCGCCGTGCACTGGACAATGGCGAAACCATTGGCGCCCTTACCGAGCGCATGGTGCAATCCCTGCACCGCGACGCCGATGCCTTGGGCATAGAACGCCCCACCCACGAGCCGCGCGCCACCGCTTATGTACCGCAAATGTTGGCGCTGATAGACAGCTTGGAGAGCAAAGGCTTTGCCTACCGCGCTTCCAATCAGGATGTCAATTTCGCGGTGCGCAAATTTCCCGGTTACGGCAAGCTCTCCGGTAAATCGATAGATGAGTTGCGCGCCGGTGAGCGCGTGGCAGTGGACGACGGCAAACACGACCCGCTGGACTTTGTGCTGTGGAAATCTGCCAAGGCCACCGAGCCGCAGGAAGCCAAATGGGATAGCGACTTTGGCACGGGCCGACCTGGATGGCACATTGAATGCTCGGCCATGGCCTGCCAATTGTTGGGCGAGTCCTTCGACATCCACGGTGGCGGCGCGGACCTGCAATTCCCGCATCACGAAAACGAAATCGCGCAAAGCGAAGCGGCTAGCGGTAAGCCCCTGGCGCGCTATTGGATGCACAACGGTTTTGTTACGCGTGATAACGAAAAAATGTCTAAAAGTCTGGGTAATTTTTTCAGCATCCAAGAAATTCTGGAACGCTTTGACGCCGAGACCACGCGCTTTTTTGTGGTCCGCTCGCACTACCGCAGTGCGCTCAATTACAGCGACGCGCACATTGAAGATGCGCGTACCGCGCTCAAGCGCCTCTACACGAGTTTGCAAGCGGTGCCGGCTCAGTCGGAGCCGGTGGAGATTGATTGGAGCGCGCCCTATGCCGATCGCTTCAAGGCGGCGATGGACCAGGACTTTGGCACGCCCGAGGCCGTGGCCGTCTTGTTTGATTTGGCCTCGGAAGTCAACCGCAGCCATTCGCCGCAAATGGCGGGCTTGCTGCGCGCCTTGGGCGGCGTACTGGGCCTGTTGCAATCTCCGCCCGAGGTGTTTTTACGTGCGGGCAGTTCGGTGGATACCGCGCATATCGACGCGCTTATTGCAGAACGCCAGGCTGCCAAAGCAGCGCGCGACTTTGCCCGCGCAGATGCGATACGCGCCGAACTTTTAGCCCAAGGCATTGTGCTGAAAGACTCGGCCCAGGGCACGACCTGGGAAGCCGCATCGGTATGAGTACTGCCGCCCAGCCCGCTGTGCAATTGCTGCGTCCCGAGTTTTGGGAAGAAGCCTGTAAGCACTTAATGAAAAAAGACCGGGTGATGAAGCGCCTGATTCCGCAGTTCAAAGACGCGGCGCTGCAAACCCGGGGCAATGCGTTTGTGACACTTGCGCGCAGCATTGTGGGCCAGCAAATTTCGGTCAAGGCCGCGCAAACTGTGTGGGACCGCTTTGCCTTACTGACGCCGCAAATGACGCCCAAGCGCGTGCTCAAGCTCCGGGTGGACGATATGCGCGCTGCGGGCCTGAGCGCCCGCAAAGTGGAATACCTGGTAGACCTGGCAGTGCATTTTGATACCCACCAGTTGCGTGTCAACCAATGGACCGCCTTGCCTGACGAGGACATCATTACCGAGCTGACGGCCGTGCGCGGCATTGGGCGCTGGACGGCCGAAATGTTTTTGATCTTTCACCTAACGCGCCCCAATGTGCTGCCTTTGGACGATGTGGGCCTCATCAATGGCATTAGCCGCAACTATTTTTCGGGTGAAGCGGTGAGCCGCAGCGATGCGCGCGAGGTGGCCGCTGCCTGGGCCCCGTATTGCAGCGTGGCAACTTGGTATATTTGGCGCTCGCT